>JANPGJ010000347.1:0-16901 GCA_031423955.1 Burkholderiales bacterium | reverse complement strand
CTTCGGCGAGCCACCCAAACCACAGCGCAAGGCGTTGCGCTTCGGCGACCAGAAATTCAATCTGCACCAGGCAGGCGACAGCAACGTCACCGATATTTATGCGACGGTACCAACGCCGGGCTCGCTCGATATCTGCCTGATCGCGGCCGTTCCCCTGGAGCAGCTGATCGCACATCTTGTCCAACTCGGGATTCCAATCGAGCTGGGGCCGGTGAAGCGAACTGGCGCACGCTGGCCGATACGCTCGATCTACCTGCGCGACCCGGATCGCAATCTGGTCGAAATCGCCGAGCATTGGCGCGACTAAAGTCGCCGTCGGTCCGGTTGGAAAGACAAGCATGCCACTCGCAACACTCGAGTCAGCCGAGCTCGCCTATGGCCATGTGCCATTGCTAGATCGTGCCGATTTTGCAATTGACAGTGGTGAACGGGTTGCGCTGATCGGGCGCAATGGTGCCGGCAAGTCGAGCCTGCTGGCGATTCTCGCCGGGCGCCGTTTGCTTGATGACGGCAGGGTCTGGCTGCGGCCGGGGTTGCGATTCGCTGTGGTCGACCAGGAGCCGGACCTGGCCGCAGGCGACACGGTTTTCCACGCGGTCGGCGGCGGCCTGGCCGAACAAAGCGCCGCACTTGCCGAATACGAGGCATTGCTGGAACGGGCTGAAGTCGAACCCGAGGCGCTGGCCGGGTTGGGCGCGCTCGAAGCACGGATGGCCGAGACCGGCGCCTGGGATGTGCAGCGCAGGGTCGAGGCGGCGCTCGAGCGCCTGGGTTTGCCTGCCGGGGCAATCGTCGGCGACTGCTCGGGGGGTACCAAGAAGCGTATCGCGCTGGCGCGCGCGCTGGTTGGCGAGCCGGAATTCCTGTTGCTCGATGAACCTACCAATCATCTGGATATTGATGGCATCGCCTGGCTGGAGGAATTGCTGGTCGGATTTCGCGGAGCGGTATTGCTGATTACCCACGATCGCGCGTTTCTCGATCGCGTTGCCACCCGGGTGGTAGAACTCGACCGCGGCCGGTTGCTGTCGTTCCCTGGCAACTTTGCGGCCTATCAGACGCGCAAGGCCCTGCAAATCGAGGTTGAGCGAGTGGTCAACGCCAAGTTCGACAAGTTCCTCAAGGCGGAGGAGGTGTGGATCCGCAAAGGTGTCGAAGCGCGACGCACACGCAACGAAGGGCGCGTGCGCCGACTCGAACGCCTGCGTGGCGCGCGCTTGGCGCGGCGCGAACGGCAAGGCGCGGTGGTTCTGGCGGTCGACAATTCGACCCGTTCCGGCAAGCTGGTGGCTGAATTCACCGCGGTCTCGAAAGGCTGGGGTGAGGTATGCGCGGTGCGCGACTTGACGACCACCATCATGCGTGGCGACAAGATCGGCATTGTCGGACCGAACGGTGCCGGCAAGTCCACCCTGATCCGCTTGCTGCTCGGTCAACTCGAGCCGGATACCGGCGAGGTGCGACTCGGTACGCGGCTTGATATTGCCTATTTCGACCAGTTTCGCGCCACGCTTGACGACAACGCCACGCTCATCGACACCATCAGTCCTGGCTCGGAGTGGGTCGAAACCGGTGGGCCGGATGGCGTGGTGCGCAAGCATGTGATGACCTATCTGGCGGATTTCCTGTTCCCGCCCGAGCGTGCGCAAGCCAAGGTCGGCGCCCTGTCAGGTGGCGAGCGCAACCGGCTGCTGCTTGCGCGGCTGTTCGCCCGGCCGGCGAACCTGTTGGTGCTCGACGAGCCAACCAACGATCTCGATATAGACACGCTTGAATTGCTTGAAACCATGTTGCAGGACTACCCGGGCACACTGATCCTGGTCAGTCACGACCGCGCTTTTCTCGACAACGTTGTCACCGAGGTCCTGGCATACGAAGGCGCCGGGCGCTGGACCGCCAATCCGGGTGGTTTCAGCGAGTGGCAGGCGGTCCTGGCGCGTCGGGCGGCGGCCGGGAGCGGAACGCGGCAGCTTTCCGCGCCCGGCCCCGGGAGTGGTGGCGCGGTCGCATCGCCGGCGCCGGTGAAGCGACAGAAGCTGTCATTCAAGGAGGCGCGCGAACTCGAATCCCTGCCGCACAGGATCGCCGCCCTGGAGGCGGAGCAACAAGCGCTCAACCAGCGTCTGGCGGATCCGCAGACATACGTGAAGGCGGCACACGAAGTCGCGCCAGCCCAACAGCGGGCGATTGCGATCGAGGGCGAGCTGCTGGCGGCACTCGAACGTTGGGACGCGCTCGAACAAAAGCGCGCCTGACGATAGCGGCAACGTATAATTCCCAGCGCAGGAATGCAGATGAAGTTCAGAGCGGAAATTCGGAAGAAATTCATGGTAGGTACGCAGGTTGCAGCAAGGGTTGTGGGATTGCAAATCAGCTGATTGCCGGTTTTCGATGCTTGTTTGAATCATGCCAACGGATTGTTTGCCAACTAAACAGGCGCGGCCTGTCGAGTCGCTTGTCTGGCTGCCGGCATCAAGGGCTTGGCGCTGGGCGCTGGCTGTGCTCGCGGGCGTCCTGACAGCGATCACGTTCGCGGCGTACCTTCGGCCCAACATGGTGTTTGATTTCGCGAACCTGATGTTCTGCGCGTAGTCGTGACCACCGCCTGATTGTTTGGCATCCCGGCAAGATCCTGGTGCCACCTGGACTTCGCGAATTTTCATCGCCCCATCTTCCCTGGAATCTGTCGACATTCTTTGGGGTGGGAGCGCTTTTTTGTGATTGACGATGGCCAAGAACGCTTATAACGAATCCTCGATACGCGTGCTCAAGGGGCTTGAGCCGGTGCGTGAACGCCCGGGCATGTATACCCGCACCGAGAGCCCGCTGCATATCATTCAGGAGGTGCTCGACAACGCTTCGGACGAGGCCCTGGCTGGCCACGCCAAGGGCATCGGGGTGGTGCTGCATGCAGACGGATCGGTATCGGTGACCGATGACGGGCGCGGCATTCCGGTGGGCATGCATCCGGAAGAGAAGGTCTCGGTGATCGAGATCGTGTTCACACGCCTGCACGCCGGCGGCAAGTTCGACAAGAAGGGCGGTGGCGCCTATACGTTTTCCGGTGGCCTGCATGGTGTTGGCGTATCGGTGACCAATGCCTTGTCAACCCGGCTCGAGGTAACAGTCTGGCGCGACGGCGGCGAGCATCGCATCGTGTTCGCCGGCGGTGGCGATATTGCCGAGCCGTTGAAGCGAATCGGCAAGTCCGGTCGCAACGGAACACTGGTGCGCGCCTGGCCGGACCCAAAGTACTTCGATTCCGGCGTGGTGCCGCTTGAGGAGTTGCGTCGGCTGCTGCGCTCCAAGGCGGTGTTGCTCAGTGGCGTTTCGGTCACCTTGAGCATCGAGAAAACCGGCGAGACCCAGACCTGGCTCTACCAGGATGGACTTCGCGGGTATCTGCAGGAGGCACTTGCCGGGGCCGAACCGGTGGTGCCCTACTTCGAGGGCGAGAAATACGTCGGTGCCGCCGACGATTCCTTTGCCGAAGGCGAAGGCGCGCAGTGGGTGGTCGCGTGGACCGAGGACGGCCAGGTCGCCCGCGAATCGTACGTCAACCTGATTCCGACTTCCGCCGGCGGCACTCACGAGTCGGGACTGCGCGAAGGCTTGTTCGGCGCGGTGAAAACATTCATCGAACTGCACTCCCTGTTGCCCAAGGGGGTCAAGCTGTTGCCGGAAGACGTATTCGCGCGCGCCTCATTCGTGCTGTCGGCCAAGGTGCTGGACCCGCAATTCCAGGGCCAGATCAAGGAACGCTTGAACAGTCGCGACGCGGTTCGCCTGGTGGCACAGCAGACCCGGCCGCTGCTCGAATTCTGGCTCAACAGTCACGTCGACCTCGGCAAGAAACTCGCCGACCTGGTGGTGAAGCAGGCACAAACCCGCATGCGCGCCGGCCAGAAAGTCGAAAAGCGCAAGGGCTCCGGCGTCGCTGTGTTGCCGGGCAAGCTGACCGACTGCGAATCAACCGACGTCACACGTACCGAGGTATTCCTGGTCGAAGGTGATTCGGCCGGCGGCAGCGCGAAGATGGGGCGCGACAAGGAATTCCAGGCGATCCTGCCGCTGCGCGGCAAGGTGCTCAATACCTGGGAGACCGAGCGCGATCGCCTGTTCGCCAACAACGAGGTGCATGACATTGCGGTGGCCATTGGCGTCGACCCGCATGGCCCGAACGACAGCCCTGACCTGAGTGGCCTGCGCTACGGCAAGATCTGCATTCTTTCCGATGCGGACGTCGACGGTTCGCACATTCAGGTGCTGCTGCTGACCCTGTTCTTCAAGCATTTCCCGAAACTCATCGACGCCGGCAATGTGTATGTGGCGCGCCCGCCGCTGTTCCGGATTGACGTGCCGGCCGCCGGCAAGCGGCCGATGCGCAAGCTGTATTGCCTGGACGATACCGAACTGGAGATCGCCGAAGACAAGCTCGCAAAGGAAGGCGTGCGCCCCGGTGCATGGCAGATTTCACGCTTCAAGGGCTTGGGCGAAATGAGTTCGGTGCAATTGTGGGAGACCACGATGAATCCGGATACACGGCGCCTGCTGCCCGTCAGTCTGGGGGACCTCAATGTCGCCGATACCGGCCTCAAATTCCATATGCTGATGGGCAAGGGTGAGGCGGCGGCGCGACGTGTGTGGCTCGAAGAACATGGCAATGAGGCGGAAGCGGACATTTAGGCAGATGCCAACCGCGCGGTAAACGCCAATCGCTGCGTGCATCGAGGAGTTCCCGCGGCTCGCTGCTTCTGTGCCCTGCCTCAGGCTACGGTTGCCGCGACCCCAGCATGCCGGCGCCGTAAACCAGCAGCAGGCCTGCAGGCAGGCACAGGATGAACAATGCCCACAGGCTTGCGCGCGATGCGCTGGCGGAAATCAGCGCCATGCCAAGGGTGCCGGCGAGGGCCAGACCACCGCTGGCCAATCCCAGCAGCAAGGCGAAAAAGCCGCTCGCCCTGAGCACAGCTGCCGGCTGTGGCGCCAACCAAAGGCAGAGCAATACACCGCCGCCAAAACAGCTGACAAAAATGGCCCAGAGTTCCCATTGGCTGGCGGCCGGAATCAGCCCGGCAGCCACGGCGGCCAAAGCGCCGCCAGCAATGGCGCCGAACAAGGTGACGGTCAATCCAGCGAGCGCTCCGACGGACATACAATCTCCTCGAGGAATCCGGCTTGGTGGAAAGGCGCAAGCTTACCGGCTATGCAATGACTGGTGCAAATGTTCCATTCCAGTCGCACTGCCTGATTCGCGCCGCCGTTCGCGTAGGATTCTGGCTATCCTTGCGCTTTACCGCCTCGGGCGCCGTTGTCGGATGCCTGACCAATCGCCGGTCATGGCGGCATTTCGTGACCCAATTACAAAAAGGGGAGCACCTTGAAGAGTTTGTTTGGACGCCAGGCCTTTCTCGAACTACTTGCCAGTGAGGGCGTGACCCACCTGTTCGGCAATCCCGGCACCACCGAACTGCCAATCATGCAGGCGGTACCGGAATATGCGCAGTTGCAGTTCGTCCTCGGGCTGCAGGAGTCGGTGGTGGTGGCAATGGCGGATGGCTTCGCGCGTGCATCGCGGCGCCTGACCGCTGCCAATGTCCATGTGGCCCCCGGCCTTGGCAATGCCATGGGCGCCTTGTACAACGCCAAGTTTTCCGGTTCGCCGATCATCCTGACTGCGGGCCAGCAGGAACAGGGGCACGGATTGCTGGAGCCCCTGCTCTATGAACCGCTGCCGCCGATTGCCGCGCCGCTGGTCAAATGGGCAGTCGAAGTCAGCCGTGTGCAGGACCTGCCGCGCATCATGCGGCGTGCGGCCAAGGTGGCTATGACGCGGCCGACCGGGCCGGTGTTCATCAGCCTGCCCGGCGACATCCTCAACGAACAGGCCGAGCTCGACATGGGGCAGAGCATACGCATCGACGACCGCGTGCGCCCCTCGGATGCGGCGATCGGCGACCTGGCGCGGCTGCTGTTGTCGGCCAAACGGCCGGCGCTGATCGTCGGCCAGGAATTGGCAACCCACGATGCATTTGGCGAGGCTTGTGCGCTGGCGGCAGCCCTGGGTGCGGCGGTCTACCAGGAGCCGATCCTCTATGCGGCGGCATTTCCGACCGCGCATCCGCAATATGTCGGCATGTTGACGCGCAGCCAGAAACAGGTGCGCGCGACGCTCGAGCCCTACGACATGGTGGTGTGCCTGGGTGCCGATTTGTTGCGCATGTCGGTATATAGCGCGGTCGAACCATTGCCGGACCATCTGGCGGTGGTGCACTTGAGCGAGCGGCAGTGGGAACTGGGCAAGAACTACCGCACCGACATGGCGATCGCGGCCAACGTGCGTGAAACCCTGGTGGCATTGCTGCCTGCGCTGGCGACGTTGTCCGATGCGACCTACAGGTCCGCGGCCGGCGGGCGTTGCGAGCAGATCGCCGCCAACAACTGGAGCGTGCGCCGGGAACAGGCCTCCAAGACGGCTGCCGCGCTTGATTCGGTGCGGCCGATGGATTCGACGGTCCTGATGATGCAGTTGACCAACCATCTGCCGGCCGAGGCGATCGTGGTCGAGGAATCGCTGACCTCGGGTTTCAGCCTGCCGCACTTCCTGCATCAGCGCGATCCGTCCAGCGTATTCGGACTGGCCAGCGGTGGCCTGGGTTTCGCGGTGCCCGGCGCGGTCGGTGTCAGCATGGCCAAGCCGGGACGCCCGGTGGTGGCGATTGTCGGCGATGGCAGTGCCCTGTACGGGATTCAGGGCCTGTGGACCGCGGCCCATTTCAAGCTGCCAGTCACCTATGTGATATGCAACAACCGCAGCTATCGCATCATCAAGGAGCGGCTGGTCGCAATGCAGGGTTCCAGCCGGTTTGTGGGGATGGACATGCGTGATCCGGCGATCGACTTCTGCCGGCTTGCCGAGTCATTCGGCCTGACCTCGGCGCGGGTGGCGAATCCCGCCGATGTCGGGCCTGCGCTGCGTGCGGCAATTGCCAGTGGCAAGCCGAATCTGATCGAGATCGCTGTCGCCGACGGATTCGGAGGCTGATCGCGGTGTTCATCGGTGAGGTGTTCGCCGGGCCGGTGCAAAAAGGCGCTGATGCGATCCGCCACGGCATGCAGGCGATGCCGGCGGCGATCCCGAAACCGGCCTTTCCCGAGGCGGTCGGCTATGCTTTTCTCGGTTGCTACGCGCTGCTGATCGCGGTGACCGCCGGCATTCTGGTGATGCGCGCACTGCGTCCGGCGCGCGGCTTCACCGAATTGCGATTGCGCGTGCGCGGCTTCTGGTTCATCGTGGTGCTCGCCACGCTGGCACTCGGCTTCAATCGCTATTTCTCGATCTTCTGCATCGCCTTCATCAGCTTCATCGCGTTCAAGGAGTATCTGTCGCTGATTCCGACCCGGCGCGCCGATCACCGGGTGCTGTTCTGGGCCTACATGGCGATTCCGCTGCAGTACCTGTTGACCGGGGTTGGCTGGTACGGTGCATTCATCATTTTCATTCCGGTCATCTGGTTTCTCGCCCTGCCGATGCGCATGGTGCTGATCGGCGAGACCCACGGTTTCCTGCGCGCGGTCGGCCTGTTGCAGTTCGGCTTGATGACCTGCGTGTTCTCGCTGTCGCACATGGCCTACCTGCTGGCCTTGCCGGCGGCCGGCAATCCGCAGGGTGGCGGTGTCGCGCTGCTGTTTTATCTGATCTTTCTTACCCAGTTCAACGACATCGCCCAGTACGTGGTTGGCAAACTGATCGGCCGCCATCAGGTTACGCCTTCGGTGCATCCGGGCAAGACTGCGGAGGGCTTGCTCGGTGGCGTCGCCGTCACTGTGGCGCTGGCGCTGCTGCTGGCGCCGTGGCTCACTCCCTTGTCGCACTTCGACGCGCTGGGTGCCGGTCTCCTGATCGGTGTAGGCGGTTTTCTCGGCGACGTCACCATCACGGCGATCAAGCGCGACCTTGGCATCACTGAAGGCGACTCGTTGACGGTCGGACATGGCGGTATCCTCGGACGGGTTGACAGCCTGACATTCACCGCGCCGGCGTTTTTCCACTTTGTGTATTTTCTGCACTACTGACATGGCCGCCCACCGGTTTGACCTGCCTGATCGACTGCTTGTCGTGCGCGCCTTGCCCCACAGAGGCAGGACGTGAGACGTCGGCGCTCCATTGCAGCAGAAAGGCCGGGCCTCTGATGCCGTTTTTTCTGCGCGCCATTTGTCGCTGGATTTTCGTGATCCTGATCGCCTGGCCGATTTGCCTGGTGGTGCTGGGCATGAATGTGCGGCACCGCAATCGTCTGCCGCGCCACGGTCCGGCGATCGTCACGCCCAACCACAACAGCCATCTCGATACGCTGGCCATGTTGACCTTGTTTCCCTTGAGGCAGATTCCCAAAGTGCGTCCGGTGGCGGCGGCCGATTACTTCCTCAAGACCGGGTTCCTGGGCTGGTTCTCGCTCAATTTTGTCGGCATCATCCCGATCGCGCGAAAGCGCGGGGCTGACAATGCGGACCCGCTGGCCGGATGCTATGCGGCGCTCGAACGCGGCGAGATACTGATCATTTTCCCCGAAGGCACGCGCGGCGAACCCGAGCGCATGCAGGAACTGAAGTCCGGCGTGGCGGTGCTCGCATCGAAGTTTCCGCAGGTGCCGGTGGTGCCGATCTTCATGCATGGCCTCGGCAAGGCCATGCCAAAAGGTGCCTTTGTGCCGGTGCCATTCTTTGTCGACGTCTATGTTGGGCAGGCGATGCATTGGGGCGAAGCTTCAGGTGCCGGCGGCAAGAAGGCATTCATGGCGGCGCTGGAGGAAAACATGCGGGTACTGGGCGAAAAGCATGATCGCCCCGATTTCGAATAGCAGGCACGGTTTGCCCCCCTTGTTCTGGTCGTGCGGCGTTGCCCGTATCCTCTAAAATGGGTGGGTGAGACATTTTTACAGAACCTTGCTTCTGGCCGCCCTCCTGATTGCCGCTTCCGCGCCTGCACTCGCGGACCTGTATGGCTTTGTCGACGACCGCGGCCAGATCCATCTGGCCAATGAAAAGCTCGACGCGCGCTATACGCTGTTTGTCAAAGGCGAAACGCAGACCGAGTTCAGGTTGTCGTCCGAACTCAAGTACCTGCCGCCGCCCGACGTGGTGCGCGATCACATCATCTTCAAGCGTTTGCAGAAGTCGCCAAACGTGGAAAAGTACGACGCCCTGGTGCACAAGGAGGCGACCCGCCAGAAGCTCGAGCCGGCGCTGGTCAAGGCGGTGATCGCGGTGGAATCGGCTTACGATCCGGCAGCCGTCTCTCCCAAAGGGGCGGTCGGCCTGATGCAACTCATTCCCGGCACTGCGGCCCGGTATGGTGTGAAAAAGAGCACCGACCCGATCGAAAATGTCCATGGAGGCACTCGCTACCTGCGTGACCTGCTGGACATGTTCAAGGGCGATTTGTCGCTTGCGCTCGCTGGCTACAACGCCGGCGAAGGCGCGGTCATGCGTTACAAGAACACGATTCCACCATTTCCCGAGACCCAGGCCTACGTCAAACTCGTGATGCAGTTCTACGAGCATTTTGGCGGCGGCCGGCAGCATGGCTTGCAGAAGGTGACCAAGGTCGAAGAAACCGGTCGCATTCGCGTGACCATTCCGGGCCGTCGCAATATGCCGGTCGACGGCGTGTCGATTCCCGGCCTGATGGCTGAACCGAAAGCCGCTGACCCGGCGTCGAGCATACCCGCCCGCTTGTGAGCAAGCCCCGTATCAAGAGCCGGCCGGCAGTCGCCCGCGTGTCGCCGCAACACGACCTGTTCGCCGACCCGAAACATTCCAACGAAGTGGAAGAACCTGAATTGAACATGCAGGACAGCAATGCACCGGTGTCGGTGCGAACCGACGATGAGCCTTCGTCGGAAATGAACGATGATTCGACGCGCTCAGATGCCCTGGCCGCCGGCGACAGCGACGGCGACGCTTCGATGCCCGCTGATCAGGCGGCAAGCCCGGGAGGAATGCCGCCTGCCATTGGTCCCGGCATGCTAATTGGCGGGAACGGGTCGCCGCCCTCCGGCGGCGGGCCGCTGCCGCCCCTGCCGGATGGCGATTATTTGCCGCTGGCACTGTATGCGGAGCGTGCCTACCTCGACTATGCGGTCTCGGTGGTCAAGGGGCGGGCACTGCCCGATGTTGCCGATGGTCAGAAGCCGGTGCAGCGGCGCATCATTTTCGCGATGCACGAAATGGGTTTGGCCGCCAATGCGAAGCCGGTCAAGAGCGCGCGGGTGGTCGGTGACGTGCTGGGCAAATACCATCCGCATGGCGACCAGTCGGCCTACGACGCGCTGGTGCGCCTGGCGCAGGGATTTTCGATGCGCTACCCGCTGATCGATGGCCAGGGCAACTTCGGCAGCCGCGATGGCGATGGCGCTGCCGCGATGCGCTATACCGAGGCCCGCCTGACGCCGATCGCGCGCTTGCTGCTCGAAGAGATCGGCATGGGTACCGTCGATTTCGTAGCCAACTATGACGGGTCATTCGAGGAACCAAAGCGGATGCCGGCGCGCCTGCCGATGCTGCTGCTCAATGGCGCATCCGGGATCGCCGTCGGCATGGCCACCGAGATGCCGTCGCACAATTTGCGCGAAGTGGCGAAGGCCGCCGTCGCGTTGATCCGCAAGCCGAGGGTCAGCAACGCCGAACTGCTTGACCATATCGCCGGGCCCGACTTTCCGGGTGGCGGCCAGATCATTTCTTCAAAGGCCGAGATCGCTGAAGCCTATGCCGCCGGCCGCGGCTCACTCAAGGTGCGGGCGCGCTGGGTGGTTGAGGAGTTGGCGCGCGGTCAATGGCAGCTGGTGGTCAATGAACTGCCGCCCGGTAGCTCGTCGCAAAAGGTGCTCGAGGAGATCGAGGAACTCACCAATCCGAAAGTCCGTACCGGCAAGAAAGCCCTGAGCCAGGAGCAGCAGAACCTCAAGGCACTTGTGCTGTCGGTGCTCGATGCGGTGCGCGACGAGTCCGGCAAGGATGCCGCGGTGCGCCTGGTATTCGAGCCCAAGACCTCGAAGGTCGACCAGACCGAATTCATGACCGCACTGCTGGCGCATACCAGCATGGAATCGTCGGTGTCGCTCAACATGGTGACGATCGGCCTGGATGGCAGGCCGCGGCAGAAATCGCTCAAGGATGTGCTGGCCGAATGGAGCGAATTCCGCTTCGCCACCGTTACCCGGCGCACCCGGCACCGGCTCGGCAAGGTCGACGATCGCATCCACATCCTTGAAGGGCGGATGATCGTCTACCTGAACATCGATCGGGTGATCAAGGTGATCCGCGAGTCGGACGAACCGAAACCGGCGTTGATCGAAGCGTTCAAGCTCACCGCGGTTCAGGCCGAGGACATTCTTGAAATCCGCCTGCGTCAACTGGCGCGGCTTGAAGGCATCAAGATCGAGCAGGAGTTGCAGGCCCTCACGGTCGAGAAGAAGGATCTGGAGCATTTGCTGGCCGACGAATCGGCGATGAAAAAGCTGGTCATCAAGGAAATCGAAGCCGACGCAAAGCAGTTCGGCGATGAGCGCCGCACCCTGATCGCCGAGGCCGGGCGCTCGGTGGTGACGCAGACGGTGCTCGATGAACCGGTGACCGTGATCGTGTCCGAAAAAGGCTGGGTGCGCGCACGCTCGGGCCATGGTCATGACGCCACGCTATTCAGCTTCAAGGAAGGTGATGCGCTGTACGGCGCCTTTGAATGCCGTACCGTCGACCAGACCATCTTCATTGGCTCGAACGGTCGTGCATATTCGATACCGGTGGCGCAATTGCCGGGTGCGCGTGGTGACGGTGTGCCGGTCACCTCCTTGATCGACCTGGAGTCCGGGACCCGGGTCTTGCATACCGTGGCAGCAGCTTCCGAACAGCGGGTGCTGGTGGCGGCAAGCAATGGCTACGGTTTCGTGTGCAAGGTCGCCGACATGGCCTCGCGGGTCAAGGGCGGCAAGGCCTTCATGAAGATCGACGAGAAGAACGAGCCGGTACGGCCGGCACTGGTCATGGATGGGCAGTCTCGAGTGGCGGTGATGGGCACCATGCAACGCCTGCTGGTTTTCGCTATCGACGAGGTCAGCGCGCTCGGCGGCGGTCGCGGCGTGATCCTGATGGAGCTTGAACTGAAGGAAAAGCTGCTGGCTGTCACTGCATTCGGTGCGGACGGTATTGTGGTCGAAGGCGCCGGCCGTGGCGGCAAGGAATTCAACATCACGCTCAGCAACCGTGCGCTCAAGGTCTACGAAGGAAAACGCGCGCGCAAGGGCAAGTTGCTGGTGGAGAAGATCAAGGCAGCAGGACTGCGCAGCGGCGCGCCGGCATAGGCTTCGCCCCTGCTTGCCAAGGTGGCGTGAGGCTGAAAGACGGCCCGCGGAACGATCGTTGACGCATTTGATTCGGGGAGGTCTCGGTGCGGTCAGGCAAGGCATTCGCGGGCGCTGGATTGCGCTCCGGCAGTTGACACATGCGTTGCAATGCATGCGGCCAGATCAATCCGACGGCGCAGAAGTTCTGCGGCGAATGCGGAAATCGGCTGGGCGCGGCGCGACCGGTGCCGGTGGCCGGTGCGGCGACGGACGCGGTCTCGAATGTCCTCGCGGCGTTTGACACGCCGGCAACCAGGATTGGTGCGCAGCAGGGCGAACGCAAGCAGGTGACGGTATTGTTCTGCGATATCGTCGGGTCTACCCCGCTGGCCGCGAGGCTGGGTGCGGATCGCATATACCGGGTTCTCAACGAATTTCTCGCCGTCGCGATGGCGCAAGTGCATCGCTTCGAGGGCAGTGTCAATCAGTTCCTCGGCGATGGATTCATGGCCCTGTTTGGCGCGCCGATCATGCATGAAGACCATGCGCGACGGGCCGCGCTGGCGGCGCTTGCGGTGCGCGACGCCGTTGCCACGCATGCCTGGGCAATGCTGCCGCTGGGCGAAAAAATCAGCATTCGAATCGGCATCAATAGCGGAACCGTCGTGTTCGGCAGGATTGGTGACGATTCACGCACCGACGTGACCGCGATTGGTGATACCGCGAATGTCGCAGCCCGCCTGCAAAGCGAGGCGCGACCCGGCCAGGTGGTTTGCAGTGGCGCTGTGGCGCGTGCGGTGGCGGCGCACGTCGAGCTTGGTGCGCTCGGCCTGCGTTCGCTCAAGGGCAAGGCGGCGCCGGTCGAGGTATTCGAGCTGATCGCGCCCCGTACGTTGCCGGCGCCGTCGACGCCACCGCCCGTGGCGACCGGTTCGTTGTTGTTGGGACGGGCCGACGAACGTGCGTCGCTGGAAAGTGATCTTGATCAACTGTTGACGGGCGCCGGACGGGTCGTCGCGATCAGCGGCGAAGCAGGCGTCGGTAAATCGCGGCTGCTTGCCGAGGCTCGACGGTACGCGTCGCAGGTTCGGGTCCGATGGGTGCAGGGGACCTGCGTATCGTATGGAAAATCGCAGAGTTACGGGCCGTTTCGCCAGGTGATGCGGGAATGCCTTGGGATTTCCGAGGGCGATGATGAAGTCGCCGCGCGCGAACGGCTCGATACGGCATTGGAGGGCCTGTTTGCCGAGGCAGCGGCCGAAATCGCACCGTTCGTCGCGCTTTTGCTGGGCCTGCGCCCGCGCCCGGCCGATGCGCCGCGCCTGCAGGCACTCGAGGGCATGCCGACCGGACACCAGATTTTTCTGACCAGCCTGCGTGTCTTCGAGCGGTTGGCACAGCAGCAAGCGCTCGCGCTTGTGCTCGACGACTGGCATTGGGCCGACACTTCTTCCGAAAACCTGCTCGAGCATCTGGTGCCGTTGGCGGCCAAGGTGCCGATTCTTTTTCTGGTGGCAAGCCGGCCGGAGGCCGGTGACGGAACCGTGGCGCGGCTTATGCGGATGCTGCGCACTGATCCGCAGGTCGCGCTGCTGCACCGGGAAATCCGCCTGTTGGTACTGGGCGACCAGGCCGCGCTTGAATTGATCAGCAGACTCTTCGAGCCCGGCACGGTGCAACCGCAGCTTGCGGCGCATCTGCGGCAACGCGGCGGCGGCAATCCGTTCTACCTCGAGGAATTGGTGCACATGTCGATCGCCACTCGCGCCGTTGAGCGCGATGCGTTCAGCGGCGAGTGGCGAATCGCAAAAGCATGGGCCGCGACCGCGCTGCCCGACAGTATCGAGGGCGTGATACTGGCGCGCGTCGATCGCCTCGATGGCGACAGCAAGCAATTGCTGAAGATCGCGGCGGTTGCCGGTCGCAGCTGCAGCGTGGCCGTACTCGCGGCGGTCGCCGCCGGGCAGGTCGACCTGGCTGCCTGCGTGGAAAGGCTGAGGGCGGCGGAACTGATGGAAGACGGGATGCTGCTTGCGGAATCCGAACTCAGATTCCGGCATCCGCTGATCCAGCAGGCGGTCTATGACAGTCTGCTCGACGAGCAAAGGCGCGACCTGCACCAACGCACAGGGGATGCGCTGGAGCGTGCGCTGGCCAATCGCCTGGACGAGTTTTATCCTTTGCTTGCTCATCATTTCGCGCGTGCCGAGGACTGGCAGCGTGCGCAGAAATACCTGTTCCTCGCGGGTACGCAGGCCGGGCGCATCGCGGCTGATGCCGAAGCGCTCGAGCACTATGAAAACGCGCTTCGCGCATCGAAAGTATCGACTGCTGATCCGGACCTCGTGCAGCGTGCGGAACTCGATGCCAGCATGGCGCAAGCCCTGTTTCGGCTCGGGCGCAATGAAGCCGCCCTTGATCACGCGCTGGCGGCGCTCGCGAGTCTCGGGTTCACGTATCCGGGCACCCGGCGTGAAACTTTTCGCGCGATCGGGCGGAAGCTCGCCGGACGCGCGCTGCGCCGCGCCCTGCGGCCGTTTCGCGCCGCCGGCCTGGGTGGCAGGCACCCTGCGGATCGGGCATATCTGTCGGCCTCGCGATTGTTCGAACTGGTCGGGGCAATCGACTACTTTCTCGACCCGCCGCGCTTCGCCCTTGGCATTCTGACCATGCTGGAAGTGGCGGAAACGCGACCACTGTCGCCCGGATTGGCGATCGCCACATCCGCGCTTGGGCTTGTCTGCGACTCGCTCGGGCTGTACCGGTTCGGCGCCGTATTGCACGGGCGTGCGCTGCGCGCAGCGTCGAAGCTGGGCGAAGACATGGCGCGCGGTTACTGCCTGCACCTGCACGGTTTGCACCAGTACAGCACCGGCCAATGGGGGCAGGCCCTGCATACACTCGCCGACGGGGCACGACATCTGGAAGCGGCCGGGCACTTGCGCCTGTGGGCCTCGTGTACCGGGGCGACCTATTTCGTAATGCGCTCGATGGGTGATCCACGCTGGATCGAGCTTGCCGAGCGCCAGCTCAAGGTCGGCGAATCGGTACACGATGAGCATGCGGTCGCCTGGGCGGTCAATGCCGCCGGCGTGGCACACCTGTATCGTGGCGACCACAAGTCGGCACTTGTCCTGTTCGAGAAGGCAAGCGTCGCATATGAGGCGATTCCGGACTATCGCTTTCTGGCCGGCGCGTTGGCACGTCGCGCGCTATGCCATGCCTTGAGTGGGGCGCTCGAGACGGCGCTGAGCTTGCTCGAACGCAGCCATGCCCTGGTGCGGCAGTACCGCATCAGCGGCATGTCAGCCTCGGCTCCAGTGATGGTGACCGCCGAAGCGTATCTTTGCGTGGCCGAGCAGATGAAAGGCGCGAACCAGCGCGCGCAGGCATTGCGGCTTGCCGCATCGGCGTGTTCGCGCGCCAGCCGGCACGCGCGTGGAGTAGGTGACGAAAGCAGTGCCGAGGCCTTGCGCCTGAATGGCATTCTGGCCTGGGCAACCGGCGATCAGTCGCGCGCCGCGCGCTTGTGGCAGGCCGGGATCAAGGTTGCGCAGTCACTTGGTGCCGACTATGCACTGGCGCGGCTGCACCATGAACTGGGCAGCCGCAAGCTGGAGGCGGCACATGCGAGCGTGGCCCGGAACCTGTTCGAGAAATGCGGCGCTGCGCCGCTGCGCGCCGACTATTGAAAATTGGCCAGTTCATGACAAAAACATGCCTTTGACGAGGCTGTCATGTTTTTGCTAACGATCAACAGGCAGGCGCCCGGCAGCGCGCGATCCACTTCGCCGTCAGCTTCTCCTGCAGGGAATTCTGCGCCAGCCGGTCGTTCAAAATTCCGAAATCCACCCGGTCGAGTTCCTGATCCTGGTTGAAACAGGAGAATACGTACGTCGTCTCGCCGGTCACCGGGTCGTGGTGCGGTTGCAGGCATTGCGCGCAGATCTCCTTCATCATGCATTGCATCGGCGAATTGATCGAACCCAGGGCAATGTGCTGCGATTTCAGGTGTGGCTTGAGCACATGATGGCGCGCGCGCCCGACCGCCGCCATCATGCGGTCCGAGCCGATGGCGATGATGCGGTCGGCGTCTTCAAGGCGGATGCCGATCTCGCCCAGGCGCCCGGAGGCGTAGGCGTCCATCGCCTGTACGATGTTGCCGACAAACGTACGGTCCTGCGGCCGGGTCGGCGCGAAGCCGGGCTCCTCGTCACAGCACCACACCACCAGGTCGGCGGCGCGCTCGATTTCCTCGACCTTGTAGCGGTCGATCGTCTTCTTGTAGCCGGCGAAGTACAGCACCTTCGACCCAACAGCGCGGAATGCCTGGCCGATCGAGAACAGCACCGCGTTGCCCAGGCCGCCGCCGACCAGGGCCACGGTCTCGTTGGGCACGATATGCGTAGGTGCGCCGGTGGGGCCCATCAGGATCACCGGTTCGCCTTGCTTGAGTGAAGCGCACAGATTGGACGAACCACCCATTTCAAGTGCGATGGTCGAGACCAGGCCGGCCTCGCGATCGACCCAGGCACCGGTCATCGCCAGGCCTTCCATTTG
>JANPGJ010000346.1:0-27022 GCA_031423955.1 Burkholderiales bacterium | reverse complement strand
CTGGACGCCAACCCGTACCTGGGCTTCACCCCGGTCGCAGGCGCGTTACCCGATCGGCTTCGAGGTGGCGCTTGGCGGTGAAGTCCTGACCCTGCAAGCGCTGATGGACGATCAGGAGATCGATGCGCGCATGAGCACCGGGGGGTTTTATTGGGAGGGGGCTGTGGTGGTTGCGGGCGGCGGGAAGCGGGTGGGTCGGGGGTATTTGGAATTGACGGGGTATGCCGGGAAGTTGAAGCTTTGATGACAGAATTGACAGCATAGTGAAATCCGGCCCGAGCATGTAACTGAAGTGCGTGTTGCGGAACTCGCTCTTGAACACCCGCTTTTGCTGTTCCTTCACGCGCCTGCGTGCGTCAAGGGCCAGGCGAACGATCCATTCGAGGTCTTCGTCGGAAACGGGTGTATCCGCGCCAGGGAACACCAGCTTGATCAAGCCATTCACCGACTTGTTCACGGCTTCGATGTCGCGCCCCGAAAGCGCGCCGCCGAGATGCACTCGTCCCCGCATCACCGCGAGCCGATTGCCAGTGCGAAGCTTGGTCCAGCATTCGCTTAAGAAATCACTGACGAAACCGAAGTGATTGGTCAGGTGCTCATTCGGCTTGAGCTTGGGGTATTCCCAGCCGGGGGCATAGGCATGCAAACGGTCCATGAAGGCCGTGTCGTTGCGCATTTCCGGCGGCAGGGGAGAAAGCAAATGCCCAACCCGCTGCTGCTGTTCCACATTCCCGTCGAAGTTGCCCACCATCACCATGCTGCCTTCGGCACGGATAGTCGAGCGCTTCCGGATGGTTGGTTGCGGCGATGATCAGGCTGTTGGATTGGCCGTGCTCGATCATCTGCAGAGATTCCCCCGCACAGTTCAGTTCGCTTGCTCGTCGCTATCTGCCCTAATCTCGCTCGATTCGAGCTCATCCCCGGTCTCTGCCGCGTCGACTTCGTCGTGTTTTGGTGTGTTCCTGAAGAGGTCCGCCAGCAGATCGAGCTTTTCGGTTACTTCCGCTGGAATAGTCTCAATCGGGACAAACGGGACTAGCCGGTGTAGCTCTCCCTTTCTGAGAAGCATGGGTATGCCCTGCTTCTGCGATAGAAGGCGAAAAAACTCCTCGGCCAAGGTGCTCAATTTGCGCCGTTCAGTCTTGGCATGCCAGATAAGGCGAGCTGCGCCGGGGGGCGATTGTTGCCAGTCCTGCAAGTCTTGATTGCTTCCATCAAATACGAGCGACCGTACAACATCAGCCAGGGCTTCGTCGATCGCGCGCCGCGTTGCGTCGGCGAACAAATCCTCGGCAGGAAACCGGCTCAGCACGTAGTTGCGCAGCACCTCGGGTGTAATGAAGTAGTTTTCCGCTTCATAGCGCTTCCAGTATCGAATCTTCAGCGCGCCTTCGTCACGATCCTGTCGATTCTGACCGTCGTTATCCAGGATGGCGAGCCCGTTTAAGTCTTGCAACAAATTGCGCAAGCCGTTGAAATGATTCCGGGGCGTGATGCCGAAGCCTCCTTCGACCCGCTCCAGTTCTGCATCGACATCCTGGATCGGATAGTTGTTCTGAACGTAGAAAGAGTTGATTCGTTCGTCCCACAGCGCAGCCACGGGATGGTCCGTTCGCAGCGCGAGCGCGCGCAATATGTCAACGTCCGTGCCGCCTTCCACGTACAACACATAGCCGCGCTCGCGTGCTTTCACGTAGTGTTCCGCGCCAAAGTGCTTGAGGCTGTCGCGTATTTCATCCTTTCGGGCAAGATCGTCGGCGCGACCCTCGAGTAGGAGCGTGAGGTTATTGTCGAGCGCCTCATCCAGAATCACCTCTGAGTGCGTCACCATCACAACCTGCGAACCGTTCTCGCTGGCGATGTCACGCAGGAGGACGTACACCTGCTTCTGGCGCAGGATTTCCAGATGCGCATCGGGTTCATCGACCAGCAGCACACTTCGCTTGTGCGAATACAGGTACGCAAATACCAGCAGCATCTGAAGAAATCCGCGCCCGGCCGACGATACGTCGAGAGCCTCCTTCACGTTTGGTTGGCGATACTGCAAGGCGATGCTGCCGCGAGCGGTTTCCTGCGGGGTGTCAAGCTCTACCTTGAACAGCCTCTGCATCAGGCCGACGATCCGCTTCCAGTCGTCAACGGAAGATTTGGCTACCGAAAGACACAAGTTGCGCAAAACATCCGCCGTTCGTCCCTGCCCCAGCAACACGTCAACGCGGCCCACCTGGAGAATCGGCTCCTCCGTATCCAGGCCGGACATGGGATACAACAACTCCACCTTCAGCGTGGCTGCATATGCGATCAGGTCCAGGTCGGCGATTACGGAGGGGTCCGGTGTGCAATACACCAACTCGTCCCCTTGATTCCGAAAGCGCATTGGCAGCGCACGCACTTGCCCCTTGAACTCAACGCCCACTGTGATGACAAGCGGAATGTCCTTGCTGCCCTTGCGTACTTGCGTGTTGTGCCAGAAAAAGCGTGTTCGCTGTACCGGTACGGCAACGATATTCAGCCGATTCAGCGAGGTCGCCGTTCGCTCCCTCGCCGTTGAATCCCGGCGCGCGTCGTACCAGGACTGTACGGCTTGCGCCCACAGTGCCAACGCCTGTATGGCACTGGTTTTGCCGCAGTTGTTTGGCCCGATTAGAACCGCAGGGTGGTCCAACTCAATGCGCTGCCGTTCGCCGAAGCGCTTGAAATTTTCAATTTCCAGGTAGTGCAAAAGCCGCATGCCACGCCCTGCCTTTCTTCGTAAGCTTTGTCCTTCGCATCGCAGTATGCGGGCTTTGCCCAGAAATACCACTCGATGGTCTATCGAAGCTCATACCATACCCCTCGCCCATTCCCGCGTTTATTTAACGTCCCGCGCTTCACCAACGCCCGAAAATGAATCTTCAAGGTGTTGCGACTCGCTTGGGTCAGCCGGATCGCCTCACCGATGGTCACGCGCCCATGTTCGCGCGCGAATTCCACAACCGCCAGCGATAGTTCCGGCAGTGCGGCCAACACCACTTTCTCGCGCTCCACTTTTTTTTCCAGCCGCCGCACCTGTTCAGCCAGGGAGCGCAGGAAGAACGTGAGCCACGGTTGCCAATCGGGCGCGTCAGTGCGGATGCTGCCCTGGGTTTGCCGCAGGGCGAGGTAGTAGGCCTCCTTGTTTTGCTCGACCACGCTTTCAAGTGAACTGTAGGGCACGTAGGCGTAACCCGTCTGCAGCAGCAGCAGGGTGGTGAGCGCGCGGCTGAGTCGGCCATTGCCGTCTTCGAAAGGATGGATTTCGAGGAATACGATCACCGCGATCGCAATGATCAGTAGCGGGTGCAGATGACCAGTGGCGCGCTGTTCTTCCACCCACGCGATCAGTTCACTCATCAGTCGCGGCGTGTCGAATGGTGAGGCGGTCTGGAAGACGATGCCGAACTGCTTGCCGTTTTCATCGAACGCGGCCACATGGTTCGGGTGGGTCTTATAGTTGCCGCGGTGCCGTTCGTCCTTGTCGCTTAAGCGAAGCAAGGTCTGGTGCAACTGCTTGATGTGGTTCTCGCTGATGCGGATGTCCCGCCAGGACTCGAAGACCAGCTGCATCAGTTCGGCGTAGCCGGCCACTACCTGTTCGTCACGCGTCGCGAAGGACTGGATCTCCAGGTTGGAAAGCAGGCGTTCTACTTCACGGTCGGAAAGCTTGCTGCCTTCGATCCGGGTGGAGGAGCCGATGCTTTCGATCGTCGCCACTCGGCGCAGGGCGGACAAACGTTCCGGCGCGAGCGTGCCGAAGGCGCGCCAGGCGCCTTTGAACTCGTCGATCCGGGCAATCAGGTTCAGGAGCGCCGGGGTGATCTGGAGCGTGTCGGTGCGAAACATGGAGCCAATACTACATCCAATTACACCCGATTAACTGCTTTCACCAATGTCACACCCATTTACACCTGATTATTGCAGAGTACGACGGGCGCGTTGACGCGGGACAGGCGCCAGCGCCAGCCGCCATGCCCCGCTAATCAAGCGAAATCTTCGCGCCCCGCACCACCTCGCTATAACGCTTGTGCTCGGCAGCCATGAAGGCCTGGAATTGCACCGGCGCCAACGGTGCGGGGTCGGTACCCTGTGAGGCCAGGCGGTTGCGCAGTTCGGGCTGCGCCAGCGCGCGAGCGATTTCCTGGCTCATGCGTTCGATGATCGCGCCGGGCGTGCCGGCGGGCGCCAGCACGCCCTGCCAGCCGTAGACCACCATGTCCGGTAGCCCCGCTTCGCGCGCGGTCGGCACATCGGGAAATGCCGGAGCGCGCGCTTCGCCGGTGGTGTAGAGGGCGCGCAGGCGGCCGTCGCGTACGAAGGGCTGCACCACGTTGGCGCCGTCGATCATCAACTGCACGCGCCCGGCGATCAGGTCGGCGACCGCGGGAGCACTGCCCTTGTACGGAACGTGGGTGATCTGCACCCCGGCCTGCAGCTTGAGCAATTCGCCGGACAGGTGGTTGATGTTGCCGTTGCCGCCGGAGCCGAAGTTGAAGTCGCCGGGTTTGGCGCGCAGGGCGGCGAGAAGTTGCGCCAAGTTGGTGATCGGCGAGCTGGCGGGCACCACCGCGACCATCGGCTGCACGACCACGCGCGAGATCGGCGCGAAGTCCTTGAGGGTATCGAAACTCAACTTTGAATACAGCGCCGGGTTGATCGCCAGGTTGCCCACATTGCCGGCCAGGAGCGTGTAACCGTCCGGCCGCGCGCGCGCCACATACTCCATGGCCACGTTGCCATTGGCGCCGGCGCGGTTCTCGACAGTGACCCGCTGCCCCAACTGCTCGGAGAGTCGGTCGGCGAGCTGTCGTGCGACGATGTCGACCCCGCCGCCGGGCGGGAAGCCCACCACCAATTGCAGCGCGCGGTCGGGCCAGGTTTGGCCCTGGGCCCAGCCGCCGACCAGCATAGCGACAGCGGCAAGAATCGGATGCAGTGCTTTCATGGTCACAGTCTCCTTTGGCGTTTCTGTTGCGGGCACGAACACACATGCAGGCACAAATGCCGATGCTTCCGCGCCCCATCCGCATTGGCCGACGGCGCGTCGCGCAAATCCAGCGCGGTACCCTGTGGTGACGGTTGGTGCGGCGCCCGTTCATGCGGGGCCATGTGGCGGCGTGAGGCCATAGCGCGTGAACATCTCGGCCGGCGCGTCGTTGGCCTGCATCAGCGCGGCAATCGCCAAGCGCATGCGTGCCGCGATCACCGGATCGTCAAGCGGCGCTCGCTGGGCCGGATCCACGTCCAGGTCGAACAGTGCGTCATGTGCATCGATCAGCGGATAGCGGCGTGTCATGTTGGCGGCGGCGTCTTTCTGCACCGGCAGGCGCCACACCGGATAACCGCGCGTGAACGGCAGGCAGCGCACCACCTGGGCATCGCTGAACTCGGAGGCCTCGAAAAAGGTGCGCATGTGCGTGGGGCTGAGCGTGTACTGAAACAGGTCCGTCTCGAACGGCTCGCGCGGATAAAGGAAATAGGCGTAGCGCCCGTCGGTGTAGTTGATCGCGGCGCCGAACTGGCCGAAGATGCAGCCCGTCTCGCGCACCGCGGCACGGCCGCCGAGTGCGGGCACCAGGCTTTTTCCGGTGACCTCCGGCGGCACCGCGCGGCCGAAGATGTCCAGCACGGTTGGCATCAGGTCGATGGTCTGGGTCAGCGCTTGCGAGCGCCCGGGCACAAGGCCGCTCGCGCGCGGCGCTGCGATGGTCAGCGGGATGTGCGCGATCTCGTTGTAGAAGGGCGGCCGGTTCTTGCCCAGCAACTCCTTTTCGCCCAGGAGCAGGCCATGGTCGGTGGACATCACAAGCCAGGTATCGCGCCACAGGTCATGGCGGTCGAAGCAATCGAGCAACTGCCCCAGATAGTGGTCGCAGGCCGTTACCAGCGCGTGGTAGTTCGCGCGCAGGGCACGCAGCAGCGCCGGATCGAGGTCGTTGTGCCCATAGGTCGGCCAATCGAAAATCTTGCCGCCGAGCGCCTCGGGAAAGTCGGCCAGAAAACGTTCCGGCGCGAAAAACGGTTCATGCGGGTCGAAGCATTCGAGATGCAGAAACCAGTCGTCGCTGGCATGGTGCGCGTCGAGAAAACCGCGCGCGGCGCCGAAGCATTGCGCCAGCGGATACGCACCGGTGGCCTCGAGGTGATCGCGGTTGATGTAGTAGGGCAGCTTGGAATTGATGTCGGGCGAGAAGTCGTGCTGCCGTTGATCAAAGCGCGCCGCCCAGCGCACGGGCACTGGATCGATCGGCGGCCGCCACTTGTCCTTCTCCTGGCCGCGGATGAAATCCCACGAAGAGTAGCGGCCGTGAAAGCCGGCGCCGCCGTCCTCGAAGTAATGGTAGTGGTCGGTGATCAGGTGGGTGGCGATGCCGCTGTCGCGCAGGATCGCCGCCAGCGAATGGTCGAAAGGCTCAAGCGGCCCCCAGCCGCGGTGCAGGAAGTTGAGGCGGCCGGTCTGGATGTCGCGTCGCGCCGGCATGCACGGCAGGCTGCCGACGAAATGGCGCTCGAATACGGTCGAGCGCTGTGCCAGTCGCGCGAAGTTCGGCGTGGGGATGGTGTCGTCCGCATAGCAGGAGAGCGCATGGCGGTTGAGGGAATCGAACAGCAGGAACACACATTTCATGCGGCGGGACTCCGGTTCATTGGACTACCCTTCTGTCACTTCGTGACATCCTCCCCGAGGGAGGATGAGCGCTCGCTTCGGACGGCCGTGCGGGAGCGCTCATTCGGTCTTGATCTTCGCCTCGGCGATGACCCTTTTCAATGCTTCCCAGTCCTGCACGATGATGCGCTCGAACTCCTCCGGCTTCATCGGCGTGGGCGCATAGCCGCTGATGTTGAGCCAGCGCTCGGCCAGGTCGGGCGCGGCAAGCACCTGGTTGATCTCGGTATTCAAGCGGGTGACGATGGTGCGCGGCAGGCCGGCGGGACCGAAAAACCCGATCCAGGCGCCGGTGGAAAATTGCACGCCTTCCTCCTGCAGCGTGGGTACGTTGGGCAGCATGGGCGAGCGCTTCGGCCCGACCTGCGCCAGCGCGCGCAGCTTGCCCGAGCGTGCCTGGGAAATCGCGTTGAACGAATCGAGGAAGGCCAGTGTCATGTGGCCGCCGACCAAGTCCGTGGTCAGTGCCGTGGTCGACTTGTACGGCACATGCACCATGTCGATGCCGGTCAGCATCTTCAGGGTTTCGCCGGCCAGATCCCCGCCCGAGCCCGGGCCCCAGGAACCGTAGCTGGGCGGCTTGGGCTGCGCCTTGACGAAGGCCAGGAACTCGCGGGTGTTGTTGACCGGCACCGATGGATGCACCACCAGCACGTTGGCACCGGTGAACACCATGCTGATGGGCGTGAAGTCCTTTTGCGCGTTGAATGCCAGCTTGGGATTGAGCAGCGGATAGATCACGTTGGCGCCGGTGAAGCCGATTACCAGCGTGTAGCCATCCGCCGGCGCCTTGGCCACGAAATCCAGCGCCACCGCGCCGGTGCCGCCGGGCTTGTTTTCCACGATCACCGACACTTTCATGGCCGCGGCGATACGATCGGCCACCAGGCGGGCGATCAGGTCGGTGATGCCGCCGGGCGCGGACGGTGAAACGATGCGGATGTTGCGTGCGGGGTAGTCTTGTGCGGTGGCCGGCAGGGTCAACAGCAGGGCTGCGCCGGCTGCCGCCGCGAATCGCTTGAAGCTACTTTGCATGGTCGTCGTCTCCGTGTCGGGCCTGGTATTGGAATGCTCGAATCGGGAAGCGCGAATCCGGGCGGCCTCTTGTTGCGAGTATGGTTGACACCGCGTGGCGCAGTCAATCGCTTCTGATCGCGTCGTGGCGCGCGTCAGGATTGGCGCGAGCGCGTCGCCGCGACTACGCTTTTTCGACTGCCTGATAAGCTTGCCCCCGCGCCCTGCATTGCCATCCTTGGCGGGCAACTACATGAGCCACCTACCCATGCAAGACAACGCCGATGCCCGCGTGCGCCGCGGGTTTGTTGAAATCGCCGAAGGCCAGGTTCACTATCGGGAAGCGGGCTGGCAGCATATTGCCAAGCCGCCACTGGTGATGTTTCATGCCTCACCGGCATCCGCCTTGACCCTCGAACCGTTGCTGCGCGTGCTCGGGCGCGAGCGCCGCGTGATCGCGCCGGACACGCTCGGCAACGGCGACTCCGCCGCGCCCGCCAATGACCAGGTGGACCTCGCCTACTTCGCCGGCGCGCACATGTGCGCGCTCGATGCGCTGGGGGTTGCGAACTGCGACCTGTATGGCACCCACACCGGCGCCAACATCGCGCTCGAAATCGCCATCGCCCGACCCGCGCAGGTCGGTGCCATGATCCTCGATGGTGTATCGCTCTACGGCGCGGCCGAGCAGGCCGACCTGCTCGCCAACTACATGCCGAAAGTCAGTATCGATGCGCAAGGCAGCCAGTTCAACCTGCTGTGGCACTTTGTGCGCGACGCCTACCTGTTCTGGCCCTGGTACAAGCCGGACGCCGCGCATCGTCGCAAGGGCGGCTTGCCCGATGCCCAGGCGCTGCACGACAAGGCGGTCGAAGTACTCAAGGGCGCGCGCACCTTTCACCTGGCCTACCGGGCGTCAATGCGCTATCGCAAGGAGGAGCGTTTACCACTGGTGCAGGTGCCCACCCTGATCGCCTGTGCCCGCGGCGACATGCTGTTCGAATACTTTGAGCGGGTGCGCGCCTTGCTTCCGACGGCGGAGTTTGCCGAGACCGAGGGCGTCGGCTCAGCAGAGACGCTGCTGGCGACAGCGCGGCAGTTCCAGGCATTCCTGGAAAGTGTCGGGCGCGCCTGAAGGAGAGGGCTGGCAAGCGTGAACGGTGGCGCGGCCGGTCTCAAGAGTACGCGAGAGCGGCGCAATCGCAATCTGTGTCCGGCCTTGTCGCTGTTGACCTGCGTCGCCTTGCTATCGAACGCGGGAATGTGCGCAACGCGGCATAAAGCCGACGTCCGTGGCAGTTAAAGGTATCATTCTCCAATGGAAAAAATAGCGGTACGCAAGCCCCTTCACGGCCCTGCAGGCGACCGTGATTTTTGGCTGTCCCGACCTCTTGAAGAGCGGATCGCCGCTGTCGAGGAATTGCGGCAGCAGTGGTTTGCCCAGCACCCGGATGCTCAACAAGGACTTCAAAGAGTTTGCCGAGTTACTCAACTCCACCGGCGTTGAGTACATGGTGGTGGGCGGTTATGCGTTGGCTGCGTATGGTCATCCGCGCTATACCGGCGATCTCGATATCTGGCTTCGGCGTACGCCGGAGAATGCGCGTAAGGTGATCGAAGCCTTGAAGCTATTCGGGTTCGGCGGGCTTGGGTTGTCCGAGCAGGATTTTCTGGTTCCCGATGCCGTGATACAGCTTGGGTACCCGCCCGCTCGCATCGATTTACTGACGTCTATCGATGGCGTGGATTTCGACCAATGCTATGCAAACAGGATCGTGACGATGCTTCAGGGAACTGCGCTTGCGTTCATCGGCATTGAGGATTTCCGTTCCAACAAGCGAGCCAGCGGCCGCCACAAGGATCTGGCCGATCTTGACAGCCTGGATGATTCGGAGAAGCCGCGCCGCGCGTGATTTCCCACAAGCGCTCGTCAATCCCCCTCCAGCAACAACTCCCGCAACACCTGCGCCGAAATCGGCGTCGCATCCTCCTGCCCTTCCAGAATTCCATCAGCCAGACTGCGCTTGTCGTGATGCAATTCGATAATCCGCTCCTCGATCGATCCGGCGGTGACCAACCGATACACCGTCACCGGCCGTTCTTGGCCGATACGGTGCGCGCGGCCCATCGCCTGGTCCTCCGCTGCCGGGTTCCACCAGGGGTCGACGATCAGCACGTAGTCGGCCGCCGTCAGGTTGAGCCCGAAGCCGCCGGCCTTCAGGCTGATCAGGAACACTTCGCCTTCGCCGCGCTGAAATGCAAGAACGTGCTTGGCGCGCTCGGCCGCCGGGGTGGCGCCGTCGAGGTATTGGTAGGCGATGCCGCAACTGTCGAGCCGCTCGGCCAGCAGTTTGAGGAAGCCGGTGAACTGGCTGAACACCAGCGCCTTGTGCTGGCCATCGACCAGTTCGCGCACGATCTGCTCGAAGGCCTGCGCCTTGGCGCCGACAATTCCCAGTTCCGGCGCCACCAGTCGCGGGTCGCAGGCGGCGCGTCGCAGCCGTGTCAGTTCGGCCAGCACATGAAACGAGGAGGCCGCGTCGCCCTCTTTCGCATCGAGATCCTTGACCCGTTCGCTGGCGCTGCGCCGCAGGGCCTCGAGAAAGCTGCGCTCCTCGGTCGACGGTTCGACCCGGTGAATGATTTCGGTGCGCGGCGGCAGGTCTTGCAGCACCTGGCTCTTGGTGCGCCGGAGCAAAAACGGCGACACCAGCCTGCGCAGCCGTTGCCGGGTGACGGTGTCGCGGTCTTTCTCGATCGGCCCGGTGAAGCGTTCGTTGAACTGGTTGGCCGTGCCGAGCAGGCCGGGGTTGATCAGGTTCATGATCGACCACAGGTCGGCCAGGCGATTTTCCACCGGTGTGCCGGACAACGCCAGGCGAAAGCCGGCATCCAGCCCGGCCACTGCACGGGCGCGCTGGGTGGCGGCGTTTTTCAGGGCCTGTGCTTCGTCCAGCACCAGGGTGCCCCAGGTGCGCGTGCCGAGTTGCGAGTTTTCGCCGTGCGCCATCGCGTAGGAGGCGACGATCACGTCGTACGGGCCGGCCGCTTTCACCAGCGCGGCGCGGCCGGTATCATCTTTTTCGGCATACAAGTGCGCGCTGAGCGAAGGCGCGAATTTCGCGGTCTCGGCTACCCAGTTGGCGCATACCGAGGTCGGCGCCAATACCAGCGCCGGGCCGTCGGCGGCGCGCCGCAGCAGCAGGGCCAGGGTCTGGATGGTCTTGCCCAGGCCCATGTCGTCGGCCAGGCAGGCGCCCAAGCCGGCGTGCGCCAGGCGCGCCATCCACGCGAAACCTTCGTGCTGATAAGCGCGCAATTCGGTGTGCAACCCCTCCACCACCGGTTCAAGCGCAGCCGCACCCGCCAATGCACCGATGCGCTTCTGCCAATTCTTGTCGCCACCGAGGGTCGCGCCTTCGAGCGTCGTGTCGAGCCATGCCGCGGCGGCCAATGGCAGCTTGAGCAGGTCTTTCTCGGTGCGACCGGCGGCGTCGAGGTCGGCGAGCTGGCGGCGCAGGCGTTCACTCAGGGCCAGGTATTCGCCGTCGCCGAGCGCGACAAAGCGGCTGCGTGAGCCGCGCGCCAATTCCATCACCCGTTGCAGGCCAAGGACGCGGGCCTCGTCGACCCGCACTTCGCCCTGCAGCGCGAACCAGTCGCGGCCGGAAGCTACCTGCACGCCGAGCGCGGCGCTGTCGACGCTGACCACCCGCAGCGGCTTGCCGCGCGGCCAGTCGAGTGCCGCCACCGCCGGCAATCCCGGCAGTGCCTCGATCACCCGCAAGGCCTGCTCCGGGTCTTCGAGCAACCAGCCGGCGTCGGGCGCGCTGCCATCATCGAGAAACGGCAGTGCTTCGACTACGCTATGCCAGTGCGATCGCTCGAGGGCCAGTTCGCGCAGCGTGGTCAGGCTCAGGCCTTCGTGCAGGGTCATCAGGCGCTCGCGCCCGACGCCGGGTGCGACGGCCGGGCCGAAGCCGCCAAACGGCATCACCACCAGGCGCAGATGCAGGCCATCACCCTGCGGGCTCAGTTGCGCGCGCAGGCGCGCATCACCCGGCACCTCTTCGCCGGCGGCGGCGTCGCTGTGCAGCTGGAACAGGCCCGACAACACACGCAAGGCGGCGTCCAGCTCTTCCTTCGCGTCCACCGGTACCGCCCAGTCCTTGGCGATCAGCTCCGCCACCCGGCGTTGCGCCGGCGTGATGCGGATCAGGCGTGCGCGATCCGGCGCATCGCGCACGATGCGCACGCTGTTTTGTCGCTCCACCATCGCTTCGTAGCTGGCGGAACCGGAATATTTGTAGAAACGCGGTTCGTGTTGGGTGGTCAGCGGCGGGTCGATGCGAAATATGAAGCTGTCGCCGGCGCCCGGATTCTCTTTGGGGCGCGCAGTTGCGGCCGCGGCGTTGCCTTTGCCTTCGCCCTTGGCAGCAGGCCTGGACGCCGAGCGCCGCCGCACTTCAAGCGCGGGCAGCCCTTCGCTGAGCTCGACCATTTGCTCGGGTGCATCGGCGAAGCTGACCGCGGGATGCTGCACCAGGGCTTGCACCGCGGTCACCGGGTCGAGCCACAGCGCGGCCGACCGTCGCTCGCTCTCGATCGAGCGGGCCACCGCGGCATCGCGCGGGTCGAGGCGTGCGCTCTTTTTCACCCGCGAGAGGGTGATCGCCTTCGGCCGGCTCCAGCCGCGCGCACCCTTGGTGCGTTCGAACGGCAGCACGTCTTCAATCCGGCCATCGCTGTCGATACTCAGTTGCCACAAGAGGGTCGTCGCCGCTTCGGTTTTCGCCTTCCCGCCGGGGGCCTGGTCGCCAAGCGCGGTGATCGCCGCCAGCGCGTCGCGCCACGGCTCGCGCATGGGCCCCAGGAACGGCGCCGGTTCCGGCAGGTCGTCCAGGCCTTTCAGCCTGAACGGCGCGTCCGACAGCTTGAGGCCGGCACAGGCCTGCACCACCAGCTTGGCCAGCCAGTAACGGCGGGTCTCCACCAGCGTTTCAAGCAGGCTTGCCGCGATGCTTGTGTTCCAGCCGTCGGCCGGCAGGTCGAGCCACGCTGCCAGGGCAAGACGATGTGCCGCATCGACCGGGTTGCCGAAATGCAAGTCTTCATGCTCGGTACGACGCGGTGCGAACGCGCCGACGTCCAGGCTCTCGTCGCCGAGTCGCACGCCGGCCGCATGCGCCCATCGGCCCCAGGCATCATGTACCGAGGGCTTGCGCGAGCCGGATTCGGCGATCGCGAACTTGCGTGCGGCGGTCCACGCCGCCGGCGTTGGTTGCGCCAGCAACACCAGCGGGTAAATCCAGGTGATGCCCATCGGTGCGGCGCCGCGGCGCACGCCGTCGCCCGCCTGCAGCGCCTTGTAAGCCAACGTGAACGCGGCTGCGGACTCGGCCCAGCGCCCGGCCAGCGCCAGATCGGCGGCGCCAAACAAATCATGCACCGGGGTATGCGCCTGGGTCGCCAGCGCCGCATGCATGCCGGCGATGTCGAGCGCGTGCATGCGTTTTTCGGCGATCCGGTAGCACAGGTGCCGTGGCACCTCGGCCGGATTGCGTTCAAGCCAGGTGTCCATCCAGTCATACAGCTGCGAGGTACCGGGATTGCCTTCCAGCGGATCGATGGTATCGATCAGCGCCAGTCGCAAGGCGTTGTCGATGCGATCGAACAGCGCGGGCATGAATGGCCGGGTCAGCGCATGCAGTACCACATCGCGGTTGCCCGCCGCGCGCAGCGGGCCGTTCAACAGGCGGTTGTAGGAGGCCAGCGTCAGGCCGGCGCCATGCAGCAGAAGCCGGGTCACCGCTGCCATTTCGTCATGGCTGCGGAATTGCACCCAGGCCGGTAGCGCGTCTGGCTCGCCATAGCCTGGGCCGGCCGCCCATAGCGACCAGCGCCACAGTTTGTCGGCGTGTTCGCCTGCCAGGAGGGTCGGCAAGCGCGCGTTGCCGGCTTCCTCGCCCACGTAGTAGCCGTAGCCTTCTTCGTGATGAATGCGTCCGGTGGCCGCCAGATGCTGCAGCAATTGCGTGATCTCGTCGGTCGTCAGTCGGGCGCCGCGCGCGTGGCGATGATCCGCAGCCTTCAGGTAGTTCATCACCCAGGTCTTGCCGCGCGGACTGCCACCGACGACCAATGCATCGAACACCGCCTCGATATCGAGGGCTTGCAGGGTGGGTTTGCTGCTTGCCGGCACAATGGCGGGCGCGAGCGGCGTGGCGCTTGGTCTGAAGGTGCCCGCCTTGCGCTTGGCCTTTTGCATCCATTCGCCGGCCGTCATGGTCTTGCCGCCGACGGTGGTGATGATGACTTGCTTCTTGGCGGAGGGCGCTGACACGGGGGTTTCCTTGCTGCTCACTGACTCAGGGTGCGAAATTGTCGCACCTTGAGGGCGCGGCGGGCCATCCCCGCACCAATTGCAGGAGTTCACGCCGGCCGGGCTGCCGATGAAGTCGCGCCGAAGTTGCTAGGATTCGCCGGAGCGGCCGTACACTCGCTGCGGCCGCCACCGACAACAAGGAGAAGAAATGCTGTACGAAATGCGGATTTACCACTGCGTGCCGGGTCGCCTGCCGGCACTCAACAAGCGCTTTGCCGGGACCACGCTGAAGCTGTGGAAGAAGCACGGCATCCGGCAAGTCGGCTTCTGGACCGATGTGATCGGCAACAGCAACCAGAAGCTGACCTACATGCTGGCGTGGGAAAGCATGGCCGAGCGCGAGAAGAAGTGGAACGCATTCGCCAGCGACCCGGAATGGGTGGCCAAGCGCGCCGAGAGCGAAAAGGACGGTCCGATCGTCGCCCATTTCGAGAACAGCATTCTCGCGCCGACCGCGTATTCGAAGCTCAAATAGAGCGGCATCGGTGTGGCGCGCCGCGCCACACCATCAATACTTGACCGAGCAGCCGTAAGGCGTGGTGCTGGCTACGCTGACCGGCTTGCCGGCAAGGCTTTCATCCAGCGCCACTCGCAGATGGTTCTTCGCGCCCTTCACATCTGCCGGGTTGGGCGAGCGCTTGTCGTCGATCGCGCCGTTGTAGACCACCCGGCCGTCGGGATTGATCAACAACATCTGCGGTGTGGTGCGCGCCGAATAGGCGCGCCCGGTCTCGCCGGATTCATCCATCAGCGTGGCTTGCGGGGTGCCGCCCTGGCTCTTCATCCAGTCACCCATGGCAGCCGGTTTCAGGTAATCCTGATGCGATGGATTGGTCGAATTCACCGCCAGCCAGACCACGCCCTTGCCGCCGCCGTCTTTTTGCAGGGTCTGCATATTCTTGCTGACGTAGTGTTTCTGTACATAAGGACAGCCGGGGTTGACCCATTCCAGCACCACCCATTTGCCCTTGAATTCGGAGAGTTTCCGTGCCTTGCCATCGGTCGCCGGCAGGCTGAACTCGGGCGCCATTTGCCCGGGCGGCGCTGCCGCGAACGCTGTCGTCGAAAGGGAAAATGCAATAGCTGCCAATACGGCTTGTCGATTCAGCATGGCTCCACCGAACAATTGGTCAAAGCGCTTTGAGCGCATCAGTGACGATTCGTTCCGTCAGGATTTCCGGCAACAACACCGGCGGCTTGCCGGGGGCGTACACCACATACACCGGTACGCCATTGCGGCCGAACTCGGCCAGCGCCGCGGTAATCAGCGGATCGCGCCGGGTCCAGTCGGCGCGCATCAGCTTGACCGATTTCGCAGCGAAGGCGTCGCGCACCGACCTGGTCTGCAGCACCATTTTCTTGTTGACCTGGCAGGTGACGCACCAGGCCGCGGTGAAGTCGACGAACACCGGGGTGCCGGCGGCATTGAGCGCCGCAATGTCGGCTGCGGCATACGGCGCCCAGCCATCGGATTTCGACTGCGAAGTGCCGGCCGCCGCCGTTTCACCAGTCGGCCAGGCCGCATACAAGCCGCCGACGATGATCAGCGCCGCGCCGGTGCGCCACAGGCCGCTGACGGTCTGGGCGAGAAGCCAGGTGCCAAGCGCGATCAGCACCATTGCCGCGCCCAGCCAGACGATCGCGTTGGGGCCGACCTGCAGCGACAGCACCCATGCCAGCCAGACCACCGTCGCATACATCGGGAACGCCAGCAACTGTTTGAACTTGGCGAGCCACGGGCCGGGCTTGGGCAGGCGCTTGAGCCAGCCCGGAAACCAGGCCAGCAGAATGTACGGTGCCGCCATGCCAAGGCCGAGGGCGCCAAATACCGCCAGCGCGGTCCATGGGTTCTGGGTGACCGCATATCCGAGGGCGGCACCCATGAAGGGGGCAGTGCAGGGCGATGCCACGACCGCAGCCAGAACGCCGGAGAAAAACGAGTCGGCGACCGGGTGTTCAAAGCTGGCTGATGCAAGCGAATGCGGCAGCAGCGAACTGAACTCGAACACGCCGGAAAGATTCAAACCGAGGGCGAAAAACAGCAGGGCCAGAAATGTCACGACAGGCGGCGATTGCAACTGGAAACCCCAGCCCACCGCTTCACCGGCGGCGCGCAACCCGAGCAGTACCGCCGCCAGGGCCAGGAACGACAGCACCACGCCGGCGGCGAAGGCCAGACCGTTGGCGCGCATCGCAGTGGTACCCCCGCCGCGCGCGAAGCCAAGCACCTTCAGCGACAGGATCGGAAACACGCAAGGCATCAGGTTGAGGATCAGGCCACCGCCCAGGGCGAACAGGATGGCCAGTGCGAGCGACAATGGTTCGCCGGCTGCGGCGGCCGGCTTGGTTCCCTTGGCCATCGGTTCGTCGATGCCTTTGCCGGCCACGATCTTGCCGCTCATCGGCGCCTCGAACGACAGCGCGCGCTCGGCGACCCCGACCACCACGCCGGCGATGCGCGGTTCGCTGGCCGACAGGTTGCTGGTCACCGCCAAGGTGATCAGGGTGGCGTCGCCCTCCTGCCTGACAGTCTGCGGCGCCGCCGATTCAACCAGGCCTTCGATGGTTGACAGGGCATAGACTTCGCGCCCGGCGATCGGCTTGACGCCCTCGAGCTTCAGGGTGATCACGCCATTGGCTGTGGTTGCGGTGGCGCGTTCCACCTTGCCGCCCGGCATGCCGGCGAACGCCGCGGCAAACAAGGCGGTCCATTTGGGGTCAGGTGCCGGGCTGGCCGCAGCTACCGGCAGGTTCAGGGTCAGGTCGGCACCGCCCGGAATGCAGACATCCTTGCAGATCAGCCAGTCGGCACGCGCGGCGAGTTTCGCCTCCTGACCGGCCGGCCAGTCTTTCGGCACCTGGATTTCTACCGGCAGCACAATCTCGCCCTCGAAGCCATGATTCATCATCGGGGACACCGGAATCCGCTTCGGCACCGGCCATTGAATCTGCCCGGCCTTGAAGCCTGCCGGCAACTTCCACTGAATGGTGGTGGGCATGCCGGAATCGCCCGGGTTCAGCCAGTAGGTGTGCCAGTGCGGGTCGTGCTTGAGGCGCAAGCCGATGATTGCGGCGGCGCCTGGCGCCAACGCCTGGTCGCGCGCGATCAGTTCCGCTTCAACGTTGTCCGCCTGTACCGGTGCGGCAGAGGCGCCGCCTGGTCCGGACAGTGACACCGCCATGGCGGCAAGCAAGAAAATGCGGGAGATCATGACGCCTCTTCTGCAGCCTACGTTTGGATCCGATCGCCCAGGCATGCGCTGCGCCGGCTCTTTCGGCTCATCAATACGCCCGTCACCGGGATCACTAACAGCCGCATTGAATGACTTACGCCGATGGCGGATCGCTGGTTTCAGAGTTGACCCGCGATTATGACCCACAATCCGGATCGCGACGCGACGCGCATCGGGCAGCAAGCGCCGCGCTGAAACAACGCTGCCGACACCGATTTCCAGTTCGGTCATCGGTCTTCGCGGCGACAGCGGCAGGTTCAGCGATTTCATGTTGCGGTACCGGCGCGACACCATGCAGGAAATATCGGCCGCAGCAGCCGACCCGTTAAAAACAGGCAGGTTTGGAAAATCCCCTCACTTTCCGCGTCGCTCGGCCAGCGACGGCGCTTTCCCGCTAATTTCCGGGTTTCCGGCGCAGGCGTCGGGCGCATAATCGCGCTGGTGCAATCCGCCCCCTCCTCCCGACTGTCAAACCTGCCGCCGTCCGAGGCCCTGCCGGTCGATCTGCTGGTCATCGGCGGCGGCATCAACGGCTGCGGCATCGCGCGTGATGCCGCCGGCCGTGGCCTGTCGGTGTTGCTGGTCGAGCAGGGTGATCTCGCGTCGGCAACCTCGCAATGGAGCACCAAGCTGATCCACGGCGGCCTGCGCTATCTCGAATACTATGAATTCCGCCTGGTTGGCGAGGCGCTGCACGAGCGCGAAGTGCTGCTCAAGGTGGCGCCACATCTGATCGAACCGCTGCAGTTCGTATTGCCGCATGAGCCGCACTTGCGGCCGCGCTGGATGATCCGCGCCGGCTTGTTTCTGTACGACTTTCTCGGCGGCAAGACCAGCCTGCCGAAGTCGCGCAGCCAGCGCCTGGCCGGCACTGCGCTGGGAGCGGGTCTCAAAGCCGGCTATGCCCACGGCTTTTCCTACTACGACGCCCGCGTCGACGACGCGCGCCTGACCATCCTCAATGCCCGTGGCGCGGCCGATCGTGGTGCGATCATCGCGCCGCGTGTGCGCTTCGCGTCGGCGCGTGTCGCGGACGGTCTATGGCAGGTGCGCCTGAACGACATGGCGCACGGCCGGGATCACCTGGTGCGTGCGCGCGCGATCGTCAACGCCGCCGGCCCGTGGGTGAAGCGCGTGCTCGATGGCATCGACGGGGCGGATGAGCCGGCACGCATCAAGCATGTGAAAGGCTCGCACATCGTGGTGCCGCGGCTCTACGACGGTGAGCACGCCTATATCCTGCAAAACCCCGATCAGCGGATCATCTTCATCATCCCGTATCTCGACGCATTTTCATTGATCGGCACTACCGATGTGGCGGTCGACGAGTACGAGCATCCGGTGATTTCCGCTGCCGAGACCGACTACCTGTGCGCGATGGCAAGCCGTTACAGCGTGCGTCCGGTGCCGCCTGCCGACGTGGTTTGGAGCTATAGCGGAGTACGACCCCTGTATGACGATGGCGCGGATGCCGCAGCGGCGGTCACCCGCGACTATGTCATCAAGGACTCGCTGGTGGCTGGGGCACCGCTGGTCAGCATTTTCGGCGGCAAGCTCACCACCTACCGCAGGCTGGCGGAACATGTGCTGGACAAGCTTGAACCGCACTTTCCCGCCATCGGCGCGCCGTGGACCCATGCCGAGCGGTTGCCGGGCGGAGATTTCGATGGCGGACTAAACCGGCTGATTGGCGAACTCGGCGGACCATTCGGATTTTTGCCGGCGGGTCACCGGGCTGCGATCGCACGTCGCCATGGCAGCCTGGCGACGCACTGGCTGGCCGGCTGCCGTTCGCTGGCCGATCTCGGCCAGCATTTCGGCGCCGGCCTGTATGCTCGTGAAATTGACCACATGGTGGCTAAGGAATGGGCCGAATGCGCCGATGATGTGCTGTACCGGCGCAGCAAGTGTGGCCTGATGATGAACGCTGCCGACCGCGCAAAGGTCGGTGCCTATGTCGAGGCAATAACAAGATGAAGCCCCTGAGCGCCATTTCCAAGACCCGGCTCAAACGCGTGCGCGGTGTGTTCACCGATGTCGACGACACCATCACCACGCACGGCCGACTGACTTCGCGGGCGCTGCGCGCGCTTGAAGGCCTGATCGCCGCCGGCCTCAAGGTGGTGCCGGTCACCGGCGGGCCGGCCGGCTGGTGCGACCACATCGCACGCGCCTGGAACGTCGACGCGGTGATCGGCGAAGGCGGCGCGTTCTACTTCCACGTCGATCGCGATACCGGCAAGCTCAGGCGGCGCTTCTGGTTCGACGAACAGACCCGCGCCGAAAAACGGCAGATGATGGAAGCTGCCCGTGATTCGGTGCTGGCGGAGTTCCCGGGCGTGTTCCTGTCTTCCGACCAGCCCTACCGCGAACTCGATCTCGCCATCGAGTTGCGCAACGCCAAGGGCTCGCGCCTGCCGGACCCGGTGGTCAACGACATCCGTGCCATGGTGCGGCGACGCGGCATGACCACCAAGGTCAGTTCGATCCACATCAACGCTTATTTCGGCGATTACGACAAGCTGGCGATGGCGAAAATCGCCGCGGTCGAACTGTGGGGCGAGGACCTGGAAAAGACGCGCGATCAATGGCTGTTCATCGGTGACTCCACCAACGACGCGGCGATGTTCGAGTTTTTTCCGTTGAGCCTGGGCGTGGCCAACGTCAGGAAGGTACTCGATCAGCTGGCGGTCGCGCCAAAGTACGTGACGCCTGGCGAAGGCGGCGCAGGTTTCGCGCAGGCAGCCAGGGCCATCCTGGCAGCCCGCGGCTGACCGTTCACCGGACAAATCTCTCCAGGGCCTAATTTCTCACCAGGTTCGGTAGCCAGAGCACCAGTTTTGGCACGTAGGTGATGATCACGAGGCTGCCCAGGAGCGGCACCAGCCAGGGCAGGATGGCCATCGTGGTGCGCTCCACCGAGAGCTTGGCCACGCGCGCCAGGACAAACAGCACCATGCCCATCGGCGGGTGCAACAGCCCGATCATCAGGTTCAACACCATCACCAGGCCGAAATGCACCAGGTCGATGCCGAGCTGCTGGCAGATCGGCACCAGGATCGGCACCAGGATGGTGATCGCCGCGGTGGGCTCGAGAAAGCAGCCGACGAACAGCATCAATGCATTGGCCAGCAGCAGGAACACCCAGGGTTCCTTGGTGAAATCGAGCACCCACGCGGATATCGCGGCGGTGACGCCGGTGGCGGTCAGCATCCAGCCGAAAATGCTGGCGGCCGCCACGATGAACAGCACCGTGCTGGTGGTTTCCACCGTGTCCAGGCACACCTTGACGAACATGCGCCAGGACAGGCTGCGGTACCAGCCGAAGCCGAGGATCATCGCCCACACGCAGGCGGCGATCGCGCCTTCAGTAGGGGTGAAAATGCCGGTGCTCATGCCGCCGATCAGGAGCACCGGGGTCATGATCGGTAACACCGCCTGAAACTTGAACAGCTTGTCTGCGATGAATAGCGCAACCAGGCCGCCGAACACCGTGAGTTGTGCCGGCGTTCCGAGCTTGACTACCAGGAGCCACATCAGCAATGGCCAGCCGGTCACCACCATGGTTTCGGCGATCGCCTTGCCGAAGCGCTGGCCGTTGAAACGCACATCGCCGCCCCAGCCGTTCTTGTGGGCGAACCAGGCCACCGTCAGCATCATCAGGAACGCCATCAGCACGCCCGGCAGGATGCCGGCCAGGAACAGCGCACCGACCGATACGTTGGCCATCATCGCGTAGATGACAAACGGCAGCGAGGGCGGGATGATCGGCCCCAGGGTGGCGCTCGCCGCGGTGACACCGACGGCGAACTCCTTGTCGTAGCCATGCTCGACCATCGCCTTGATCTCGATGGTGCCGAGACCCGCCGCATCGGCGATGGCGGTACCGCTCATGCCGGCGAAGATCACCGAGCCCACCACATTGACGTGGCCCAAGCCACCCTTCATCCAGCCCACCAGGGCGAGCGCGAAGTTGTAGATGCGGGTGGTGATGCCGGCGTTGTTCATCAGGTTGCCGGCGAGGATGAAGAACGGTACCGCCAGCAACGGAAAGCTGTCGATGCCGCTGATCATGCGATGGAACACCGCGAACGGCGGGGTGGTGCCGGTGAAAAGGATGTAGACCAGCGAGGCGCCGGCCATCGCGATGGCGACCGGCACACCGCCGCTCATGAACAACAGAAAGATGATTTTGAGCATGTCGGCTTTCGGTGGTCAGGATGCGATCGGCGCGCGGTCTTCCATGGTCGATTCGGGATGCGTAAGCACGGTATAGCCACGCTTCACGTGCACCCGCATGACCAGCGCCGAGCGCACGCACATGGCGGCGAAACCTGCCGCGCAGATGCCGTAGACGATGTTCATCGGCAGATCGACGATGGTCATCTTGAGGCTGCCCATTCTTTCCATCATCAGGCCGGTGTAGACCACCGCCGCGCCGAAGAAGGCGATGCGCAGCACGTCGACCAGAAGCGCCAGGGCATGACCGAGCTTCTTCGGCATGAAGCGGAAGAAGAAATCGACCTGGATATGGTTGTTCTTCGCCACGCCGATGGCCGCACCGGTGAATACCGTGGCGATCAGCAGGTAGCGCGCGATTTCCTCGGTCCACGAGGCCGAGTCGTTCATCACATAGCGGGTGAAGAACTGGTAGAAGACGGTGACACCCAGAAGCCAGAAAAACACCAGAGCGACCCAGGCTTCGGGAATGGTGTGCGACAGGTCGACTTCCTCGTCCTGCATGTGGAATTCGCCGTCGTCGCCGACGATTTTCTGTGCTGCGGTATCAGGGTTCATCAGGGTGCCCTTTCAGAGGCCACGGTCGAGTGTGGATAACAACATGCACGCCTAATGGCAGGCATCAGCCGGTTGTCAATACTGCGGCACCCGCCAGGGCAGGCGGGCCCGGTGCAGGGGGGATGCCCCAGCACCGGAGCGGCGGGTTGCGCCGCCGGCTGGCTACTTGAGGGCGACGATGCGGTCGTAGTCCTTCTTGTCGAAACCCAGCGACTCCAGGGTGGTGCTCTTCAACACCGCGTCAGCGAAGCTCTTGCGGTTGACGGTCACCACGTTCAGGCCCTTTTTCTTGAACTCTTCGGCGAGTTCCGCCTCGCGCTTCTTGATCTGGTCGGTGGCGCGCGCGGCGGCTTCAAGCGCGACATCGGTGAAGATTTTCTTCTCGGCATCCGACAGCTTGCTCCAGATGTGCGGCGCGACCTGGGTGGTAAGCCCGTCGACGATGTGCCCGGTTAGCATGATCGCCTTCTGCACCTCGTAGAATTTCTTGGCCTCGATGGTGGTGAGCGGATTCTCCTGCGCCTCGACGGTGCCGTTCTGCAGCGCGAGGTAGACCTCGGCGAAGGCGATCGGCGTCGGATTGGCACCGCAGGCCTTGGGCGTGGCCATGTAGACCGGCACATCGGGTACGCGGATCTTCAGGCCCTTCATGCCGGCGCAATCGGTGAACGGTTTGGTCGAGGTGGTGTGGCGGGCGCCGTAGTAGGTGTAGGCGAGGATCTGGATGCCGGTCTTGGCGCGGTAGCCGTCGATCATTTCCTTGAACACCGGGCTCTTGGAATAGCTGATCAGGTGGTCGGCGTCACGGAAGATGAACGGGTAGTAGGCGATGCCCAGGCGCGGAAACGCGCGCGCGGCGAACGACGGGCCGCTGATGATCATGTCGACCGTGCCAAGGGTCATGCCCTGGTTGATGTCGGTCTCCTTGCCAAGCGAAGAGGCCGGGTGCACGGTGATCTCGAACTTGCCGTTGGTACGCTTCTTGATTTCGTCGGCCGCCCACACCGACTGCGTGTGGTACGGCTCGGAGGTCTCGTAGACATGCGCCCACTTGAGCTTTTGCTGCGCGAATGCGGCGCCGGGGATCAGCGCGAGCGTGGCGGCGATCAGGCCGAGTCTGGTTGAAAGTTTCATGGTGCGGTCTCCTTTTGGGTGGGTTTACTACGGGCTTGCAGATGGTTTGTTGCGGGTGGACAGGCTCGTCATCGCAACGCCGCCGAGCCGCTGCGGCGTTGTCGTGATGTGCCCGGCGGGGCGAACTGGCGGCGCGCTCGGGTTTCGGTGCTCATCCGGTGCTCATGTCGGGAATGCGGCTGTCCTGGGGGTCGGCCCAGGCGGTGTTGGGCACCATCGGCGCCCAGCCCGGGCGGCCGGGGTCCATGTCGTAGGGGTAGCCGCCCTGGCGCTTGTAAAGCGCGGCGTAGTGCGCGAGCTTGTCGCGGTCGAGCGCCACACCGAGGCCGGGACCGTCGGGCACGCGGATCGCGCCATTCGCATAGGCCATCTTGCCGCCGACGATGATGTCGTCGACCAGGTGGTGGTAGTGCGCGTCGGCGCTGTAGGTGAGGTTGGGCAGCACCGCGCCCAGGTGCAGCATGGTGGCAAGCTGAATGCCCAGTTCACCCGAGGAATGCACGGCGATGCCCAGCTGCATGGTTTCGCACACGCCGGCGGCCTTGATGCAGTTGCGCATGCCGCCCCAGAAGGTGGTGTCGAGCAGGATCACGTCGATGGCATGGTCGCGGATGTTGGCCGCCAGTTGCTCGAATCCCACCACCAGGGTATTGGTGGCGATGCGCAAACCGGTGGCTGCACGCACCTGGCGGTTGCCGTTCATGCCCCAGGTAGGATCTTCGAAGTAGTCGTTGTTGAGGTCGGCGATCGCGCGGCCGAAGCGGATCGCGTCTTCCAGCGGCATGGCGCAGTTGGGGTCGTAGCGGAAGCTGTCACCGGGCAGCGCCGCGGCCAGCGCCCGGTAGCATTGCAGTTCGTAGGCGGGTGGAAACACGCCGCTTTTCAGCTTGTGGCTGGTGAAACCGTGGCTGCGCTTGAGCTCCAGCGCGTGGGCCACCAGTTGCTCGACAGTGCGCACCTCGTGGCGACCGTCCGGCGCGGGGTAGCGGTAGAACAGGTAGCTGGCGAACGGCACCGCGTCGCGCAGCTTGCCGCCAAACAGCTGGTAGGCCGCCACGCCAAGCGCTTTTCCGATGATGTCGATGCAGGCGAACTCGATCGCCGCCAGCATCTGGGTGCGGTTGTTGTATAGGCTGGCGGTGGGGTTGGCGATCATGAAGCGCTGGCGTTCCAGGTCGAACGGGCTGGTGCCGACCAGGTACTTCTCCAGCGCCTTGATCTGCGCCTCGGCCGATTCGCCACCGCCACCCATTTCGCCCAGGCCTGTGATGCCGGCGTCGGTCTCGACCTCCACCACGGTACGCACGAAGCGGCCCCAGTGGCAGCCGTTGGCATGGCGCAGCGGCGCCTCCAGGGGCACCGTGACGGTGGTCGGGCGAATGGCCGTGATGCGGATCGGTTTCAAGCCGGTTCTCTCAGAGGTCGATGGCCGTGCCTGCGCCCATCACCTGCACTTTGGTCGCCTGCGTCTTGTCGGCCGCCAGCTTGAAGGCCTCGACGGCTTCGCTCAACGGAAACTGCTTAGTCAGGAGCGGCCGCACATCGACTTGACGCTTGGCCAGGTACGCAACCGCCCACTCGAACTCCATGCCCCAGCGGAACGCGCCGCGATAATCGATCTCGCGCTGCATGACCAGATTGGCCGGGAACTGCATGCCCTCGTGCGGCAAGGTGCCCACCTGCACGATGACGCCGCCGCGCTTGACCGCGTCCAGGCAGGACAGCAGGGCGCGCGGATGGCCGGCGGCCTCGAGCGCGACATCGAAGCGTGCGGCGTGGTCTTTCATGTCGGCCTGATCGGAGCGAAAGACATGGTCGGCACCCACCTGTCTGGCCACCGCCAGCGGGCGATCGAGCACATCGCATACCGTCACCTCGGCGGCACCGGCAAGCTTTGCGGCCAGTGCGCACAGGCTGCCAATGGTGCCGGCGCCGGTGACCAGTACCCGCTTGCCGGACAGGTTGCCGCCGGCGCGCTGCACCGCATGCAATCCCACCGCGAAGGGTTCGGCAAACGCCAGTTCACCCAGCGAGATATCGGTGTCGACCGGAATTACCTGGCGTGCACCGAGGATGAACTGGTCGGCGAACATGCCCTGGGCGTGCGGAAACACGCTGGCGCTGCCCAGGAAAAACATGCGTTCACAGAGGTTTTCGCGTCCCGAGCGGCACGCCGTGCAACGTCCGCAGGGATGCGACGGGTTGATCGCGACCTTCATGCCGGCTGCCAGGCCGCTGACATTGCTGCCTACGGCTTCGAGCACGCCCGAGGCTTCATGGCCGGGGGTCAAGGGTTCCCTGACGAAAAAGTTGCCGACCCGGCCTTCGAAGTAATAGTGCAGGTCGGAGCCGCAAATGCCGCCCGCGCCCAGGCGGATCAGCACTTCGTCCGGCTTGGGTTCGATCGCCGGCAACGGTTCGAGGACGATGTTTTCCTTGCTGTGGATGCGGCAATTGATGAGGCTCATGGGGCTGGGCTTTCGTGAATTGAAGTGGTCGCGACCAGGCGGTGTTTTGCACCCGGCCAGCCGGCCGTGAATCGTTTGTGCGACAACTGCATGTGGCTTTTCATCGCCTTGGACGCGGCGGCGGCATCATGCGCCTCGAGTGCGGCCAGAACGCGGCGATGCTCGGCGATCGCCGCAGCCCAGCTGTCCGGATTTTCGAAATAGGCGGCCAGCTTGGAGAAAAGCGGACTGGTGCGGCCGTCGAACAACTGCCGCACCACGGAGACCAGCACGCCGTTGCCGGCAGCCTCGGCGATCCGCAGGTGAAACTGGCGATCACCCTCGATCGGAATATGCCCGGCGGCGGCTTCCGCTGCCATCTGTTCGATCGCGGCGCGCACGCCTTCGATTTGCTCGCGCGTGATGTTCCTTGCAGCCAGGGCGGCGATTTGCGGTTCGATCACCGCGCGGGCGCGGGTGAGTTCAAGCGGCCCGTCGTCTTGCTGCAACGCGGCGTCGACATTGAGGGAGTCGGGATGCCGCGCATAGATGCCGGAGCCGATGCGGATATCGACATAGCCTTCGACTTCAAGTGCGATCAGGGCTTCGCGTACCGAGGGCCGGCTCACGCCAAGCTGTTGCGCGAGGTCGCGCTCCGGCGGTAGCCGGGTGCCGGGCGGGTATTCGCCGGCAACGATCAGCGAACGCAATTGTTCGGCGATTTGCCGGTACAGGCGGGTCGGTTCGATGCTGGTCAGCGGCATGTGGGGAAAACGATTCGACCCCACGGCAGTGGGACGCATGAAACAACAGAAGTTGGGGGTTCCGGCAGGATTTCGGCGTCGCCGTCGGCGCCGCAGGGTCTGCCGGAGCGTTCGGTGCCTGGGCCAAATTGGCCTGACCAATTGACCAATTGCGAAGGATTTCACATTGGCTCTGGCGCTGTCAAGGCGTCGTCATGCGGCACTGCGGCAATCGCAACCCTGGCACACCGCAAACACGGTCGCCGATCAGTCGCCGAATTGCCGGTGCAGCTACAAGGCGGCTGCGACCTCAATGCCCGGTACCGTTGCCAGGTGTGCGTCAAACTGAGGGCATCATGCATCGCATAGCATGTATTGCGGCGAGAGCCTGATCAAGCTGGTGGTGTTGCCTTCGGCGCCGGCGAAAGCGGCGCCAGGCGGCATTGGCGGCGCCACCGGTTATCGTTACTGGACCATCACGGTCGCCAACCTTGAAGAGCTTGTCAGGGAGTGTGAAAAGGCTGGCCGCAAGCTTGCGATCGCGCCGTGCGAGGTTCGTCCCGGCGTGCGCATTGCCATGGTCGAGG
>JANPGJ010000345.1:0-12803 GCA_031423955.1 Burkholderiales bacterium | reverse complement strand
CGGGCGCCGACAAGCCGCTGACCAACGACCCGATAGAAGCCACCTATATCGGCGTCCACATGTGGGCGCAGGCGGCCACCAAGGCCAAGTCGATCGAGACCGACAAGATCATTCCGGCGATCAATGGCCAGACCTTCAAGGCACCGTCCGGCTTCGTCGCCAAGATGGATGAAAAGAACCATCACCTGCACAAGCCTGTGCTGATCGGTGAAGTCAAGGCTGATGGCCAGTTCAACGTGGTCTGGAAAACCCCGGGCCCGGTGCGCGCCAATCCCTGGAGTCCGTTCATCGAGGGTAACGACAAGAAGAAGGACGAGCCGGAAAAGAAGTAATTCGCCTTGACCAGCCTGCCGCAGCCCTCGCAACGGGGGTTTGTGGCGGGCATGAATTCGGTCCGTGTAACACCATCGACATGGAGAAACCCTCTTGCTGCGCCTGACCCTGCGGGCTCTGTTGGCCGGCGCATGCCTGCTTTGGGCAGCGTGTGCGCTGGCGTTGTCGTCGGAGAATCTGCAAAAGCTGGCGCACGGCGAGATCGAGGAAAAAAGCCAGGTGATTGCCGCGATCGTGGCCGCTGGTGATGAAAGCGCGATTCCCCTGTTGCAGGCGCTGGCCAGCGAAGGTGTCCAGGTGCATCCCGACAAGCGCGTGCTGATTGTCAAGGACGGCCGAGCGATTGACGCGGCCACCGGGCAGGCGGTAACGCCGCTGCCGGACAGTCTCGAAGATGTAGTGATCAACAACCAGATACGCGGTGAACTGGGGCTTGCGGTGGCAACCTTGCGCCTGGCATCCCCGCAAAAGGCGGTGCGCCTTGCCGCGGCCCGCGAGTTGCAGGGCAATGCCGACGAGGAGTCGCTGCCGGCCCTCACCCGGGCCTTGGAGCGCGAGGGCGACCCTGAGGTGCGAAGCCTGCTGGTGCTGACGCAGGCGTCACTGCAGTTGCAGAGCAAGGACCGGGCGGTGCGCCTGAAGGCGATTGCCGAACTCGCCAGGAGCAGCAACCCGAACACCAAGACATTGCTGCTGCCACTGCTCGAGAAAAAGGGCGCGGCATTCATCGAGCCGGACGGCGATATTCGCGCCGCCGCCCAGGCTTCGCTCAATGCGGTGCAGTCGCGGCTTTCAACCGGTGAACGGATCGCGCAGGTGTTCACCGGCATCAGCCTGGGGTCGATCCTGTTGCTGGCGGCGCTCGGACTGGCAATCACATACGGACTGATGGGCGTGATCAACATGGCGCATGGCGAGTTGATCATGGTCGGCGCCTATGCCACCTACATGGTGCAAAACCTGTTCAAGGCGCAGTGGCCGGGGGCGTTCGACTGGTACCTGCTGGCGGCTGTGCCGGTGTCGTTCGCGGTGGCAGCCGCCGTCGGCATGGCGCTGGAACGGTCGGTGATCCGGTTCCTGTATGGCCGGCCGCTGGAGACCCTGTTGGCGACCTGGGGTATCAGCCTGATGCTGATCCAGGCCTGCCGCAGCATTTTCGGCGCGCAGAATGTGCAGGTGGAAAACCCGGTCTGGATGAGCGGCGGCATCGAGGCGATTACCGGTGTGGTGTTGCCCTACAACCGGATCGTGATCGTCGCGTTCGCCTTTTTCGTGTTGTTCATGGTGTGGGTGACCCTGACCCGCACCCGGCTTGGCCTGTTCGTCCGCGCCGTCACGCAGAATCGCGGCATGGCGTCCTGCGTGGGGGTGCCGACCCGGCGCATTGACACCGTCGCCTTCGGTCTGGGCTCGGGGATTGCCGGCCTGGCGGGCTGTGCCCTGTCGCAGATCGGCAATGTCGGTCCCGATCTCGGGCAAAGTTATATCGTCGATTCCTTCATGGTGGTGGTGCTGGGCGGAGTCGGGCAATTGGCAGGCACGGTGTACGCCGCGATGGGCCTGGGCATCGCCAACAAATTTCTCGAAGGCCTGGCCGGCGCGGTGCTTGCGAAGATCTGCATTCTGGTCTTCATCATCGTGTTCATCCAGACGCGACCGCAGGGGATTTTCGCGATCAAGGGGCGCTTCGCCGACTCGTGATGCCCGACGCAAACGACAAATCCCTGTTTTCACGCTTGTACGGCCCGCGCGGATGGCTGCTGGTCGCGCTGTTCGCGCTGCTCGCCTTCGTGGTGTTCCCCTTATGCAACTTGGGCGTGCCGAAAGACAGCCTGTTCCACATTCCCGACTACACCGTGGCGCTGATTGGCAAGATCATGTGCTACGCGATGGTGGCGCTGGCGATGGATCTGATCTGGGGCTATACCGGCATCCTGTCGCTTGGCCATGGCGTGTTCTTCGCCCTCGGCGGCTACGCAATGGGCATGTACCTGATGCGCCAGATCGGGCTTGACGGTGTCTATCACAGCCCGTTGCCGGATTTCATGGTGTTTCTCGACTGGAAGGCATTGCCATGGTACTGGAGCTTCACCGAGCATTTCTGGTATGCCTTGTTGCTGGTGGTGCTGGCGCCCGGCCTGTTGGCATTCGTGTTCGGCTTCTTCGCGTTTCGCTCGCGCATCAAGGGTGTGTATTTCTCGATCATCACGCAGGCCATGACGTTCGCATTCATGCTGCTTTTTTTCCGCAATGACACCGGCTTCGGCGGCAACAACGGGTTCACCGATTTCAAGCGCATCCTCGACATTCCGATCGCCACCTCGAGCATGCGGATGACACTGTTCGCACTGTCGGCCCTGGTGCTACTTGCAATGCTGCTGTTCGCACGCTGGATCGTAGCCTCCAAGCTGGGGCGGGTCTTGACTGCGATTCGCGATGCCGAAAGCCGTGTCATGTTCTCCGGCTACAACCCGGTGCACTACAAGCTTTTCATCTGGACCGTGTCGGCGGTGATGTGCGGGATTGCCGGCGCCTTGTACGTGCCGCAGGTCGGTATCATCAATCCATCGGAAATGTCGCCCGCCAATTCAATCGAAATCGCGATCTGGGTCGCGCTCGGCGGGCGTGGTTCGCTGGTAGGCGCGATCCTCGGCGCCGGAATAGTCAACGGTGCGAAAAGCTGGCTGACAGTCGCGTTTCCCGAATACTGGCTGTTCTTCCTGGGTGCCCTTTTCATTCTCGTGACCCTGTTCCTGCCGGATGGCGTGGTCGGTTGGCTGCGCCGCTTGCGCAAACCGGCCACCAGTGGCGGTGCCAAATGAGCGGCATCAGCGCCAGCGGAACGCTGGAGGCGATCGACGGCAGGGTGTCTACCGGCGGTCTCGACACCACCCACGGTCCGATTCTGTATCTCGACGACATCACCGTCAGCTTTGACGGTTTTCGCGCCCTCAACAAGCTGACCCTGACCATCGAGCGGGGCGAGTTGCGCTGCATCATCGGCCCCAATGGCGCCGGCAAGACCACCATGATGGATGTGATCACCGGCAAGACGCGGCCGGATTCAGGCACCGCGTTTTTCGGCCAGACCATCGATCTCACCAAATTGTCCGAGCCGCAGATCGCGCATGCCGGCATCGGCCGCAAGTTCCAGAAGCCGACGGTCTATGAAAACCATACCGTGTTCGAGAATCTCGAACTCGCCATGAAGACCGACAAGGGCGTGCTGGCCAGTCTGCGCGCGCGCCTGTCGGGCGCGGCACGCGAGCGGATCGGCAGCACCCTGGAACAGATCGCCTTGACCGCGCGCGCCTACGAACCTGCCGGATTGCTGTCCCATGGGCAGAAGCAGTGGCTGGAAATCGGCATGCTGCTGATGCAGGAGCCGCAATTGCTGCTGCTCGATGAACCGGTGGCCGGCATGACCGACGAGGAAACGATGAAAAGTGCCGACTTGTTCGCTTCGCTGAAGGGGCGCTACTCGGTGGTGGTGGTGGAACATGACATGGATTTTGTGGCCAGGATCGCAAGCACCGTGACCGTGCTGCATGAAGGCAGTGTGCTGGCCGAAGGCACGATGGATCAGGTGCAGAGCGACGAACGGGTGATCGAGGTCTATCTTGGTCGCTGAATTGATCATCATCCTGCTTTGCGCGCTCCGTTGCAGCGCAGTTGCGGCGGAGGCCTGAACAGTCATGCTCGGCATCTCCGGCGTCAACCAGTTTTATGGCGGCAGCCACACCTTGCGCGACCTGTCATTCGACATCCCGGACGCCGCCTGCACCACGCTCCTGGGGCGTAATGGCGTGGGCAAGACCACCTTGCTCAAGTGCCTGGTGGGTTTGTTGCCGATCCGCTCCGGCGCGATCAACTGGCAGGGGCGCGACATCAGCAGGCTTTCCCCCGACGCTCGCGCCAGGGCAGGGATTGCCTATGTGCCGCAGGGGCGCGAGATTTTTCCGCGCTTGACGGTCGAGGAAAACCTGCTGATGGGGCTGGCAACCCGGCCCGGCGGCACCAGGATTCCGGCGCGGATCTACGAGATGTTCCCGGTGCTCAAGGACATGCTCAGGCGCCGCGGTGGCGATCTCTCGGGGGGGCAGCAACAGCAACTGGCGATCGGCCGCGCGCTGGCGATGAATCCGAAATTGTTGATCCTCGACGAACCGACCGAAGGGATCCAGCCGTCGATCATCAAGGATATCGAACGGGTGATCCGGTCGCTGGCGCAAAGCGGCGAAATGGCGATTCTGCTGGTCGAGCAATACTACGATTTCGCGCAAAGCCTGGCCGACCATTATGTCGTGATGTCGCGCGGCGAGGTGATCAAGTCCGGGCGCGGTGCCGACATGGCGCGTGACCGCGTCAAGGATCTGCTGTCGGTCTGAGCGGCGCACAAGCCAATGTGTCTTTTGCCGCTGCGATCGCGCGACCTCGGCGACCCGGCGTCGCCAGTCGGGGGTTTTGTGAGAGACTGCCGATCCCTTTTGAAGATGGTGGTGCCTGCGGATGCAGGAAATTTTTGCTCACCCTGCAATACAGTCGGTCGCCGCGCCTGCGGTCGCGGCGTTTCTCGCAGCACTGCTGTTGCGCCCCTTGAAATTGGGCGGGCTGGCAATCGTCGCCGGATTCGCTGCGGCGGTTTATCTGATTGCCGGTTTCGAGTTCGCCTCGTTGTCGACGATTCGCAAGATCATTCTGGCGGGCCTGGTTGCGCCGCTGCTCGGTATCGTCCTCGATTTGATGGTCAAGACCGGGCGCAATGCGGCGTGGAGCGCGGCGTTGGCCGCCGCCGCTGTCACAGTCTGGGTCTTCATCGCCGTCTTGCGGCAAAAGGAAGGTTTCAGCCCCTGGCTGACCGGTGGCGGTCTCGCACTGTTTGTCGCCTGGGTCACCGGCTTCATGGTGTCCCTGCGCGGCGACCCCTTGCGCACAGGCGCCGGTGCGCTTGGCCTGGGCCTCGGGGTCGGCGTCACCGCCGTACTGGGAGCGTCTGCATCATTTGGCCAATACGGTCTCGCGCTGGCGGCGTCAGCCGCGGCTTTTCTGCTGGTGCTGGTGGTCACCGGTCCGCGCACGGTGGCCGGCGCCACCATGGCACTGCCGGCGGCGTTGATTGGCGGACTTCTCGCGACCGGCACGCTGTTGCTCGCATCGCTGCCGTGGACCGCGCTGTTGGCACTGGGCCTGATCCCGCTGTTCGTCCGCCTGCCGGTACTGGCGCGAACCCCGGCCTGGATGAATGCGGCCCTTCTCAGTGTTTATGCCCTGGTGCCGGCCATCGTTGCCTGCGGATTGGCGTGGCAGGCAGCCTCCGGATCATCCTGACCAGGTGACCAAGTCGTTTTCAACCGATTCAACCAGCGTATTTTTAAAGGAGAATTTGATGTCCCGTATTGCCATAGCCTTGCTCGCAGCCGCCGTTCCGTTCGCCGTCGTCGCTGCCCCCGAGAATTACACGATGGACCCGTATCACACCTACCCGCAATTCGAGGTCAGCCACCTCGGTTTCTCGAACATGCGCGGGCGCTTCGACCGTACCAGCGGCAAATTCACCGTTGACCGTGCGGCCAAGACCGGCTCGCTCGAACTGGTGGTGCAAACAGCATCGATTTCGACCGGCGACAACGACAAAGGCAGCCGCCCGCGCGCTCGCGATGAACATCTGCGGTCGCCAGATTTCTTCAATGTTGCCGAGTTTCCGACCATGACATTCAAGGGCACCGGCGTCAAGTTCCAGGGCGACAACGTGCAAAGCATCGATGGCCAGATCACCTTGCTGGGCGTGACGCGGCCGCTGACGATCACGCTCGATACCTGGAAATGCGGGCCACACCCGGTGAGCAAGAAAGAAATGTGTGGCGGCAATGCGCATGGCACCGTCAAGCGCTCGGACTTCGGCATGAAGTTCGGCATTCCCGCGGTCGGCGACGAACTCAAGCTGTGGATCGAGTTCGAGGCCTACAAGGACTGATCAACCGGCCGGCGGTCGCGGCGAAACACCAAAAAAGCCCCGCGACGCGGGGCTTTTTTCCGGGTGGGCAGGCAAGCGCGCGCCTTCAGCGCGATGCCGCTATGCGAGTGCCGCCTTGACGCGCAGCGGATTGAGCGGAAGATCGCGAATGCGCTTGCCGGTCGCTGCGAAAAAGGCGTTGGCGATCGCCGCGACGGTCGGTCCCTGCGAGCCTTCGCCAACGCCCAGCGAGCGTTCGTCGGGTCGATTGATCAGCGTTACCTCAACCGCCGGTATCTCGCCGAAACGCAGGATCGGATAATCGCTCCAGGCGCGCGTGAGCATGCGCGTGCTGTCGAAATTGACTGCCTCGCGCAAGCTCCAGCTGGCGGACTGGATGATGCCGCCCTCGATCTGGTTGCGAAAGCCGTCCGGATTGACGATTTGTCCGGCATCGGCGGCACTGAAGGCCTTCAACACCCGCACCACGCCGGTGGCCGGATCGACCTCGACATCGACCACCACCGCGCAGTACACCGCGAGGTTCTTGTATTTTGAAAAACCGATGCCGCGGCCGCGCTTGCCTTTGGCGGCGCTGTCGGCGCCAAGTCCGCGCTGCGCATTGGCCTGCCAGCCGGCCTTGGTCGCCGCCGCCTCGATCACCGCGCGTGCGCGTGGATCGGTCAGGTGCTTGAGACGAAAGGCCACCGGGTCAGCCGACGCTGCGCTTGCCAGTTCATCCATGAAGGATTCGAGCGCAAACACGTTGCCATAGGCGCCGAGGGTGCGCAATGCCGATACGCGCACCGGCATGTCGGCAAGCAGGTTGTTGGTGACTTTCTGGCGCGCGAAGGTGTAGAGCGGAATGGCATTGCGGTCGCTGCCGCCGGACGGTTGCGGAATGTTGCGCGAGGGTCCGGGTTTCAGGGGATCCTGCAGGTGCCACGCAGCCAGCAGGTTGCAACCGTCCGGGTCATAGGGCCGGGTGCTGTGCGCATGGCTCCACAACTCGTGCTCCCAGTCGACGATGGTGCCGCTGTTGTCAAGCGCCGCCTTCATGCGGAATGCCATCGCCGAACCATAGGGCTCCCAGGCGAACTCGTCTTCGCGCATCCATTGCAGCTTCACCGGGCGCCCGCCGGCGGCGCGTGCCACCAGCGCGGCGTCGAGCGCGACATCGTCGGCCCCGTTGTGCCCGTAGCAGCCGGAGCCTTCGCGATGGCTGACGGTGATGCTGGCTTCAGGTAGCCGCAACGCCTTGGCCAGGTCGCCGCGCAGCGGGAACACACCCTGGGTGTGGCTCCAGACCTGTAGCTTGCCGTCTTTCCAGTGTGCGACCGCGCACGATGGGCCGATCGAGCCGTGCGACTGGAACGGTCGGGTGTAGCTGGCTTCCAGCACACGGGCGTCCGGGGCCGGCGCCGGCCCCTTGATGTCGCTGACCACGGTAGCGCTCGAACGCATGCTCTTCATCCGTTCGAACAATGCGGCGCCGTTCGGCGGCAGGTCGGCTTTTTCGTCCCATTTGGCCGATTTGCGGATCGCCTGTACGGCCGCGATCGCCTGTTCTTCCCGTTCGGCGGCGACGCCCAGGAAGCTGCCGTCACGCAGCACCGTCACCACGCCGGGCAGGCGCCGCACCGCGGCGTCGTCGAACGACAACAGGCGGGCCCGCGGCGACGGCGGGCGCACCACCCGGCCGAACAGCATGCCGGGCAGGCGCATGTCCTGCACATAGGCTTCGCCACCAGTGACTTTGGCGGGAATATCACGGCGGCGCACGTCCTGGCCGACCACCTTGAGTTCTTTTGCAAACTTCGGTTTCGCGCGCGCGGTCGATTCGCGCTTGAGCATGTCGTCGGTCGCCAACTCCCAGTAGGTCGCCTTTTGCCCGGCCGGGTTGCTGACCGTACCATCGCTCACGCTGAGCGCGGCGGTGCGCACGCCCAGCTTGACGGCGGCGGCCTGAAACAGCATCTCGCGCGCCTCGGCACAGGCGAAGCGCAGTGCGGTGCCGCTGTCCTGGATCGACAGGCTGCCGGCAGTCATCCCTTCATTCGGCGTGCGGGCGGTATCACCCGAGACCATCTGCACCCGCTTGTAGTCGACGTCGAGTTCGTCGGCGGCGATTTGTGCCAATGCGGTGGTGATGCCTTGCCCGAGTTCAACCTTGCCGGTGAATACCGTGACGCTGCCGTCGCGGTTGATCGACAGCCAGCCGCCGAGCATGCGGTTGTTTTGCAGGCTGCCGGGCAGTCGCGGCGCGCTCGACGGCTGTTGCGCCCCGAGCTCAAGCGCCGGCGCCAGTGAAAAGCCGATGGTCAGAACCGCGCCGCGCTTGAGAAAGCGGCGGCGTGCCGGGCTGTCTGCCTTGATCTCGCGGGCGGCGTTCATACGGCAACTCCGGCAGCGCGCTTGATCGCGCGCACTATGCGGTTGTGGGTGCCACAGCGGCACAGGTTGCCGGCCAGCGCCTCGATGATCTCGGTCTCGCTCGGTTTCGGGTTGAAGTCAAGTAGTGCCTTGGCCGACATGATCATGCCGGCAATGCAGTAGCCGCACTGCGCGGCCTGCTCGTCGATGAAGGCCTGTTGCAGGGCGTGCAGCTTGTCGGTGGAGCCCAGCCCTTCGAGGGTGGTGACATTGGCACGGCCGACGCTCGACACCGGCGTCACGCAGGATCGCACCGGCTTGTCGTCGACCAGTACGGTGCAGACACCGCACTGCGCCGCGCCGCAGCCGAACTTGGCGGCGTTGAGTTCGAAATCGTTGCGCAGCACGTAAAGCAGCGCGGTCGCAGGCGCCGCCGGCGAGGTGCGCGGTTTGCCGTTGACGCTGATGGTGATTGCCATGCTTGTCTTCCCCCGTTTGATTGCCCGACCCTCTTGGTCTGAGTGCGGATTGTAGTCGGCTGCGAACTACCCTGACGCGATCTCAGGTCGCCCACAAGCGCGGAAGCTGTACTTCGACGTCGGCCAGCTGTGGCCGCAACATCGACCACAGCGCGACAAACCCGGTGCGCGCCTCTTCACTTGATGGGCCGGCATAGCGCGCCACCAACATTCGGGGCAGGCGGGTGATTGCAAGTCGATGTGCGAAGGGCAGTGGCAGCAGGGCGGCGCGCGCCGCGACCAGCAGGGCCGGCGCGATGGTGCGCCCGGCCGCGATCAGGGTTGCGCATACCGGCTCGCCATTGAGACCGACCGGGGACAGCAGCAGCCGCGAACCGCCGCTGAGTACGCCGCTCTCGTTCCACAACAGGTCCGCACCCTGGCGGATGCGCCATCGTTGCCGATACCGCCCCTCGCTGAAGGTCTCGCCGGAGGCGGTGCGACCAAAGCAAAGGGTTTCCCAGCCCAGAAAAAGGCTGTTCTGCCCAAGCTCGATATTCATGCTGCTGGTCGCATCGGCGCGATTGAAGATGATGCTTTCCTGCGGTAGCCATTCGACGACGGCGTTATTGGCCAGGCGAAGATTTACGTGCTGGGACGACGGTGCCTGCGACGTGCGGTACCACTTGGTTGCGCCGGGGGTGGTGATCAGCCCGTGGGCCGCTTCACCCAGGGCGAGCGCAAGCCGCAGCTGATCGCCACCGGCGATGCCGCCGGGTGGATGGACGATCACCGCATGGCAGACGCCCGGGCCTTCCGGATAAAGTGCCTTCTGTACCCGTAGCGGGCCGCGATGTTCGCGGCGCGCCAGCACGGTGCGATCCGGCGCGATGTGCGCAAAGTCGAGTTCCAGGCTGGCGTGCCAGCCCGCGGTTTCGGTTTCCGGTGCTTGCGTATAAGGTGCAATCGTCGCGTGAGCCAACGCTGGTGCCGCATGCGGTCCGGGCATCCGCGCTCAGACCAATCCGTCGAACAGCATGATATCGACCGCGTCGCCGGCGTTGACGTTACCCTGATCGTGCGCTAGCACGACGAAACAGTTGGCCTGGCTCATCGAGCGCAGGATGCCGGAGCCCTGGGCGCCGGTATTGCGAACCACCAGTTCGCCGTCGCGGGCCTCGAGAATGGCGCGTTGGTATTCAGTACGCCCCGGCTTCTTGCGCATCGCTTCCAGCGACTTGACTTTCAGGAGCGGAAGATCGGACCTGGTGGCGCCCATCATATGCAGCAGGGCGCCGCGCACGAAATGGTAGAAGGTCACCATCACTGCCACCGGGTTGCCGGGCAAGCCGAACAACACCGCTTGCCGGTTGCCGTCGCTGATCCGGCCAAAGGCCATCGGCCGTCCGGGGCGCATGGCTATTTTCCAGAACACCACGTCACCCAGCTTCTTCATGATTGCCTTGGTGTAATCAGCCTCGCCGACCGACACGCCGCCGGAGGTGATGATCGCATCGGCGTTGGCGGCGGCCAGCCGGAACGCCTGTTCGAGCGCGACCGGGTCGTCGCGCACCACCCCCATGTCGATCAGGTCGACACCAAGGCGGGCAAGCATGCCGAACAGGGTGTAACGATTGCTGTCATAGACTTCGCCCTCGGCCAGGGATTCGCCAAGCGATCGCAATTCATTGCCGGTCGAGAAAAAGGCTACCCGCAGGCGGCGGCGAACCTTGACCTCGGCAATGCCGAGCGATGCGATGACGCCCAGTTCGGCCGGCTTGACCACCACCCCCGCAGCCAGCGCGATCATGCCGCGCGCCAGGTCTTCGCCCGCCAGGCGCCGGTTGGCGCCGGTTTCCTGTCCGCCCGGAATGCGGATCTGCCTGCCTTCCACTTTCACGATCTCGAGCGGGATGACGGTATCGCAACCATGCGGCATCACCGCACCGGTGGTGATGCGCACGCATTCACCGCGGCTGACCTTGCCTTCAAACTCACGGCCCGCCAGCGCGCTGCCGATTTCGTTGAGCATGACTTCGGCGCCGGCTCCAAGGTCGCTGCCGCGCACCGCCCAGCCATCCATCGCCGAGTTGTCGTGGGCCGGAACATTGATTGGCGACACGATGTCTTCGGCGAGGACCCGGCCAAGGGCGTCACGCAGGGCAAGTTGCTCGAAACCGTCCGTCGGCCGCACGAACTGGCGGATCACCTGATTGGCCTTGGCCACCGGCAGTGCGTTCGGGTCGTAGTCATCAATGCAACTGACCAGCTCCTCGAGATTGGCCACTGCTGGTGCCGGGGCGGCGAAAATCTGTTCCAGGAAGTCCGATACCTCGACGTTGGCGGCGGCAGGGGCCGTCTGGCCGGTCGTTGCGCTCGCCGCAACCGGCACATCCGGTTCGCGCCGAAAACGCGGCTTGGCGATTTTCGGCGGCGCCGGCAAGCCGCGTTCGAAAGCTTCCAGTTCTTCGGGCGTATTGATATTGCCGAACAACGCGTCGTCGTTGAAATCGACCTGCACGGTTCGCAAGTTGTCGTACCAGGCGTCAATCTTGCGCCCACCCTGTTTCAGGAAATCCGACAAGTGCTCCAGTACGCTGCGTCGCGCCAGGGCGAACACCGGGTGTGGTTGATCGCCACTGGTCGCCACCGCGACCTGGGTGCCGGTGGATTCAAGGGCGTCGAACATGCGCTCGACCAGGTCGTCCGGGAAGAACGGCGAATCGCAGGGCACTGTGATCAGGAACGGCCGTTTCGAGGCGAACAGGCCGGCATGCAGGCCGGCCAACGGCCCGGCGAAGTCACCGATGGCGTCCGACACCACGCGCACGCCGAACGACTTGAACTGCTCATGATTCTGGTTGGCGTTGATCATCACCCCACCCACTTGCGGCGCCAGCTTTTCGTAGACATGATCGATCAGGCGCTTGCCCTTGAATTCGATCAGGGCCTTGTCACGCGCCTGGCCGTCCCGGGCCATGCGCGAACTGCGGCCGCCGGCCAGTATCAGGCCGGTGATCGATTGCATGCGTGGTGCGCTCATAAGGCAAGCTTCCTGTCACTGCGTGACGTCCTGCCCAGGGGATGCGAATGGCTCAATTCCGCGTTCCCTTCGAGCGGCCGGGCGGGGGCGCTCATGCGACCAATGTCGCGGGTAAAGTCACGAAACGCTCGCGGCCGGTGAACAGCAGATAGTGCCTGCCCTGGCAGCGGCCGATCATGGTGATGCCAACCTGGCGTGCGATCTCATGTCCCATCTGGGTCAGGCCGGATCGCGAGACCAGGATCGGAATGCCCATTTGTGCGCACTTGATCACCATTTCCGAGGTCAGGCGGCCGGTGGTGTAGAAGATCTTGTCGCCGCCATCGACGCCGTCAAGCCACATGCGCCCGGCAATCGCATCGACCGCGTTGTGGCGACCAACGTCTTCGACGAAGTAGATGATCTCGCCGCGGGTATCGCCGCTGTTCGAGCACAGGGCACAGCCATGCACCGCGCCGGCCTGCTTGTAGATCGATTCATGCCTGCGCACCCGTTCCATCACCGAGTAGAGGACCTCCTGGGTGATACGGACCGATTCGGGCAGGCGGATTTCGTCGATCGCATCCATCAGGTCGCCGAACACGGTGCCCTGGCCGCAGCCAGTGGTCACCGTACGCCTGGCGACCTGCGCTTCGGCGGCGGC
>JANPGJ010000344.1:0-2234 GCA_031423955.1 Burkholderiales bacterium | reverse complement strand
CGAGCGCAGCATGGCGCGCCGGTCGGAGGGCGAGAGCACCGGCAAGGCGTAGCCGGTCGGAGTGTCCTCGCGGTTGCGCGAGCGCGGGTCCGGCGTGAGGCAGCGCCTGAGCACCGCCAGGGCCCTGGCGCGCCAGCGCTTGAGGGGCTGGTTCGCGCCGCTCACCAGCGCCGCATGGGGGTTCGCCCCGGCGCCGCGCGTGCCCGGGGAGCGCCAGATGCCATGGCCGTCCATCTCGCGCAGGGCACGTTCAATCGCCTCCCGGATCTGCGGCGGCACGGCTGCCTCCTGGTCGGCATGGTCGCCCAGCAGGTCGCCTGTGCCCCATGCATCGCCATGCCCCGGGATGGCTGGCCCGGCATCCCCGGTGCCGGCTCCCTTGTCGAGGCTCTCGGCCAAGGCCTCGATGTCGTCCGCGACCAGGCGGCCGGCATAGAGCGCATCCCAGGCTCGCACCCACTGCGGCACGGTTCCGGTCCGATACGCCGCACCCTCCGCTTGCGTCTGCGGCCGCAACAGCATGAGCGGCCCCGGGGAGTCGGCGTAATACGCCGCCATGAACGACGAATACGCCTCCCCGTGCTGGCGGTGGATGATGGCGTTGATGACCGCGTCGAACGCCAGGTGGCGCGCGCGGGTGAGCGGCTGCTTTTCCTCGGTGTGGCGCAGCAGCACATGGAGGAATTCATGGCACAACAGCGCCTTGACATGGTCCTCGGTGGCGCAGTGCGCCGCGACGAAGCCGGGATTGACCAGCAGGCGCGGGCGCGCCTCGCAGGTCACTGCGGCCGTCGGCACCGTGGCGCTCAGTTGGGTGGTCGAAATGCGCAACAGCGCGCGAATCGCGAACGGGTTCTCGTCGATCAGTTCCTGCACGATTCCCTGCAGGCGGGCGGCATCGAGTTTCATGCGTAGAACCCCCGCGGGTCGAACAGTTCCACCCGGCGTGTGAGGCTCTTTGCCGTCCACAGCACGGGCCGTTCGGGGTCGTAGAGTTGCTCGCTGGTGAGGCCCAGGATGAGAGCGTCGCGCAGCAACACCTGCGGTTCGAGCGCGCGCACCCTGGCCGGCCTGGCGCAGTTCCATGGCCTGCGGATCAGCCGGCCGCGCGGATGCTGCAGGGTTTCCCGCAGGTCCTCGGGGCCGGCCACGCCTTCCTCGGCCAAGAGGCGCCGCATGAACGCGACCGGATCGCCGCGGCCGAAGTCGAGCGCGATGCGCAGCACGCTCGGGCAGTCGATCAGGCCGTCATCGCGCCCGAGCAGGGTCGAGGCGATGTGCTCCTTGCGCACCCGGCTCGACGGGCCGCCGGTATTGCAGCGCAGGGCCGGATGAGCCGCCCAGCTGGATGCAAGCGCCGCGTTCATGCCTCACCCCGCTCGCGCAGCATCACGATCACCGCGTCGATCTCGCGCTCAATCGCTTCCGGGTCCGCCACCACCACGCCCTGCAGCAGGCACCAGTTGAAGAACTGTCGCGCCCGCGCCTGCCGGCGGCCTTCGAGCCTGGCCACCGCTGCGCCGATGCGCGAGGTCTCCGGGTGCGGGGCCGAGGTATTGTTGAACGCCACCCGCCATTCGAGATCGCCATCGACGGCGAGGATCGGCGAGGCCACCCGCCCGAGGTCGTTGATGCCTTCGGCCCCGACCGGCAGCCTGCCCGCCACCCCCGCCGGGTACAAGGCGAATGCCAGCGCGCCGGCGCGCTCGCGGGTCTCGCAGGCGAGCCACTGCGCGATGCCCTGGGAACCCTCGTCCGGGTCGGTGCAGCCCTCCAGCAGGATGCGCGCCTTCTCTGCCAGCCCAGGTTGCGCCAGGAAGGCGTGTATCCAGCGCGGCGCATCGGCAGTGGCCGCCTCCCAGGCCAGCCGGTGGGCTGCCGCGACTGCCGCCTTCGCCGGCGTCACGCCCCAGGTGTCGTGCGGCAGGCTGCAATTGAGCACCAGTCGATACAGCGGGCTGTCGGTGTGCCCGGCGACGATGGCTGCGGCGATCAGGCTGCGCGCGATCAGCCGGGCGCGCCGCGGCGAGACCCGGATGCCGGCGCCGTTGAGCGCGGTGACCACGGTGGTGGCATAGGTGAGCGCGATCTTCGGCGGCGCCAGCAGCGCCACCTCGAACTCCGAGCGCCAGTGCGCCACCGCCACGCGCAATTGCCCGCCGTCATTGGCGATCTTGCCCTCGCCGGCGGGTGAGGCGACGTGCGCGCGCTCGGACTCGTTGAGATCGAGCCAG
>JANPGJ010000343.1:0-6021 GCA_031423955.1 Burkholderiales bacterium | reverse complement strand
GACGGGCGTGACTTGATCGGCAGCATCAGCGGCACCGACATCCTGCGGCTCAACGTCGGCTTCGACAGTGTCAGCCTGGGGCAGGCCAAGGACGCGGCCGGTGTCGAATATCTGCTCATCAATACCGCCGGCGGCCAGTTCGACGCGGCGAGCAACACCGTCACCAGCAGTGGCGCCGCCACCAGTGCCAACGGCGGCGACGGCAGCAGCGACCGGCATTATGTCGCCATCAGCAATGGCTTCAACGGCGCGATCCAGCATTTCGAATTCGCAGGCGGGGTCAGCTTCGACAGCTTCGATGCGTTCTACGCGGCTATCAACAAGCCGAAATACAACCGTCAGGGCGGCGGCAAAGTCGATGGCGGCGTGAGTGATGATCGGCTGGAAGGCGATGCCGGCAATGATGAACTGGCCGGCGGGCGCGGTGACGATATCTACGTGCTCAACCGCTACAGCGGCTACGACAGCATCATCGATGATGAAGGCGACAACATCATCGAGTTCGGCGCCGGCATCGCCGTCGACGATGTCGGCCTGCAGTGGCAAGGCCCGGCCGGCGCGCCGACCTCGCTCCTGTCCATCAGCATCGGCGCCGACAGTTTCGATCAGGGCGCCAGCACGGTCAATGTGTTGCGCGCCGGCGCCGGCCACTTCAACCAATACCGGTTCACTGATGACGGTACCAGCCTGACCCTGGCGCAGTTCGAGGCCGCCGCTGCACCGCGCTTTCTCGGCGGCACCGCCGGCGCCGACTCGCTGGTCGGTGGCAGCGGCGCCGACCTCCTGTTCGGCGAAGGTGGCAACGACACCCTGACCGGCAACGGCGGTGACGACAGGCTGGATGGCGGTAGCGGCGCGGACCGCTTGCTGGGCGGGCGCGGCAACGACACCTACATTGTGGACAACCTGCAGGACCAGGTCATCGAGACGACCGGTGCAGGCATCGATGTGGTGATCAGCAGCGTCAACTACACCCTGCCTGACGAGGTGGAAGACCTCACGCTTGCCGGCGGCTATTTCTGGTTCGATCCGCCAGGCCCCGGTTACGGCGGCGGCAACGCCCTGGCCAATCACATTGTTTCCGCGCAGGCTGGCACCGTCACCCTGCAAGGCTTCGGCGGTGACGACGTGCTGGTGAGCCAGGGCGGCGCGGTTCTCGATGGCGGTACCGGCATCGACACCCTCGATGCGCGATCCAGTGCCACCTATGTCTTCGCTGCCGGCGACGGGTTGGACGAAAGCGGCGCGCTGCAGGCGGAAACGATCGGCGTGCGCGCCGGCCGCAATACCCTGCGCTTTCGCACCGCGGTCAGCGTGAGCGCAATCCAGTTGGCTGACAGCGCCGACCTGCTGATTGAATACGACGGTGGCCTGGTACTGCTCAAGGAGGGGTTGGGTGATGGCCTCAACGAAGTTCAGTGGGCCGATGGCAGGCGACAGACCGCGCGGCAGTTCCTCGATGAAGTGCTGACGACGCCTGTGGTGTTGGCCTCGTCTGCCTTGCGCCGGAACAGCGACACGTTGAACGGTGGCGGCGGCAACGATATTCTCACGGCCAGCATCGGGGTCGGTGCCGCATTGCGAGGCGGGCATGGCGATGATCTGCTGATCAGTCTCAGCGACTTTGGCAACTCGCTGCGCTTTGGCGCCGGCGACGGCCATGACCTGGTGCGCGGCATCGGGCGTACATATTTCGGGTTCGGCGCCGATGCCGGCCCGTTGCGCCTGACCCGCATCGCGGTCGGCGATGCCGATGCGATCACCGTGCGCGACCTGGTGTTGCACTACGGCAATGGCGACACCATCAAGATCGAGGACAACGCCAGAAGTATTGAACGCAGCTACCAGGTGGACGCCGCGCCTGGTGGCAATGGCGTCTATCTTTCGCACCAGCAGTTGCTTGAGCAATCCGGGCTCGGGCTTCGCTATCTGGGTGACGCGCGCGGCAACTATGTCATTGGCACACGCCTGGCAGATGTGGTCAGCGGTGTCGAGGGCGATGACTATCTGGATGGTGTGGCGGGCGACGATTTTCTTGATGGCGGCGGCGGCAACGACACAATCGAAGGCGGGGCAGGTGCGGATTCGCTGACTGGCGGAAGCGGCCGCGACAGCTTGAGCGGCGGCGCCGGTGACGACATGCTTGCCGGCGGTATCGCCAACGACCAGTTGCGCGGCGGCGCCGGCGGCGACCGCTATGCCTTCAATATCGGCGACGGGGTCGACCTGATCGACGATGCCGAAGGCGACAACCTCGTCGAATTCGGCGCCGACATCCGCCTTGAGCAGATCACGGCGGCGCTGCTCAACGATGAGTCAGGTGACATTTACCTGACCCTGGGTGTCGGTGCAGACGACAGCCTGTTGATCCGGCAAAGCTTCAGCACCGCGGCCAACACCACACTGGCATTCCGCTTCGCCGATGGCCGGCAGCTGAGTCAGGCGCAATTGATGGCCCGCACGCTCGCGGCGCCACTCGATTTCCGCGCCGGCGGCAGCGCGGTGGCGATCACCGGCAGCCGCTTCGCCGATACCCTGATCGGCGGTGCGCTGGGTGACAGCTTCGATGGCGGTGACGGCGACGATCGCATCGCCGGCGGCGGCGGCGATGATCGCCTGTCCGGAAGCGATGGCGACGATTTGCTGGTCGGCGGCACCGGCAACGACGACCTGTATGGCGGCGCCGGCGCCGACACCTACCGGCTCGAGCTCGGCATGGGGCAAGACCGCATCACTGAGGTCGCGGGCGGCGTCAATACCCTGCAACTGGCCGATGGCCTGGCGCTGGACGACTTCAACGCCTTGCGCAGCGGCGCCGATTTGCTGATCACCCGCAAGGACAGCGGCGACGGCGTGCGTATCGGCGATTTTTTCGCGGGTGGCCAGGGTTGGCAGGTCGCAGGCGGCAATGGCGCCGTGGTCGCGCTCGACACCTGGATCGGCACGCTGACGCCACCGCCGCGACCGACCAACGTGGACGCTGCTTTCGACGCGTTCGGCGCGCGCAGTACGCGCACTGTCCGTGACGGTTTGGCCGCCGCCGGTTTCGCGCCGCGGCCGGGTGGGAGCTTGTATCGCCAAACGGTGCGCTCTGGTGACAGTTTCAGCGACACCCAGGATGTATTTGTCGACGAAATCGCCGTCGCACGCCAGGTCGGAAGCGGGGCGTCGATCACATCGCCGCTGCCGTTTTCGGAAACAATCTCGTCGGTCGCGAACACGGTATACGTGAACCAGACCATCAACTACAGCTACGGACCAGGCGTGCGATCGGTCGGCTTTGGCAACGGCGGCGATCTGGGCGCCATTAATGGCGGGGCGCCGCAGATCATCAGCTTGAATGCGCTGTTCAATGGCCTGGGTGGCGGCTTGACCGCATCAAGTACGCGTCTGCCTGGCTACGGGGCCGGCGCGCCACAATATGGGCCGGGCAGCACCCGCAATCCGCTTAGCGGAGCGCTGGAGCGCGATCTCACCGGATTTGTTTTCACGCCACAGGCGGCGCCCGGTGGCGGCGCCGGAGTCGCCTCGGGGCCAGGTGCCGTTTATCAGGGCTCTTACACGGTGAGCCGGGCAATCACCATCGGCACCACCCATCTGCGGGCCAATCTGGTGGAACTGACCGGCGACGGTTTGGCCAACACGATCACTGTCAATCTGCCGGGCACGGCAGACGGCGGCGGCGGCGACGATCTTATTCAGGCCGGTTTTGGCGACTATCGGCTGGGCGCGACAACGGTTGGCAGCACCGGCGCGCCGGGCGTGCTGCTATATGGCAACGAAGGCCGCGACCGTTTGATCGGATCGCGCTATGACGATGTGCTGATCGGCGGCAGTGGCGACGATGCGTTGAACGGTGGCGCCGGTAATGACACCTATCTGGTGTTCGCCGGCGACGGTCACGACACCATTGTCGATTGGGGCGAAGAGCCTGACGTGGCGCGCGGTGATACCGTGGTCCTGCCGGTCGGTGTGACCCTGGCGGACCTGCGCTTCACTTGGGGCGAAGTCCTGGAGCAGTCCCGCTATGTGGACTTCGGCTCACGCACCGGCAACGCCGAAATGGTGCATGCCAGCCTGACCATTGCCTGGGGTGGCGGCGACGGCGTGACCATCGTCGTCCCGCATTCCGACCTTGGGGCCGATTCCGGCATCGATCTCCTGCAATTGGGCGACGGCAGCACACTGACCATTGGCGCGCTGTTGGCGCTGGCGCCACCGCCAACCTTCGACCCGCAAGACCTTGACAACCGCATCACTGCAAGCGGCCGCCATGCCGCCGTGGCTGGCGGCGCCGGCGACGATGCGATTACCGCCGGGGCCGGCGACCAAGTCCTGATCGGCGGCAGCGGACGCGATACCTTGAGCGGCGGCGCTGGTGACGATACGCTGTACGGCCGCTCGATCTACAGTCGATGGGACACCGGCGACGTCTATCGAGGCGGCGCGGGCGACGACATCCTGGTTGGCAGCGGCGGCGCGGATGTCTACGAGTATCAGCTAGGCGACGGCTATGACGCCATCACCGATACGCAGCACAATGCCGCCTATATCTATTACGGTGGCGATATCTTCAGCACGCCTCGCGACTACAACACCATCGAAGACGTCTTTTTCGGATCCTATGATGATCCGCTGGCGCGCAATGCCGAACATCGCGCATTGTTGCTGGGCAGCACCGACACCGTGCGCTTCGGTGCCGGCATCGCGCCTGGCGACGTGCGTGTCAAGGTTTCCGGCAACGATCTGTTCCTGACGGTCAATTTCGCGGAAGATGCGGCGCCGTTGGGGTGGCGCGGATTTTATGTTTTCGGGGATTCACCCGGCTATCACCCGGACGCGCCGGCCGATCGCGGCGGCCTGATGTTCTCGAACTATTTCAGTGCGCAGGTGAACCAGTTCAAGCGTGTCGAATTCGCCGATGGCAGCAGTTGGGACCAGCCGACCGTCCAGGCGATGATCGACATTGTGCGCAATCAGCCGCCTTATGCGCAGCGATCCCTGACGAACCAGACCGCGCGGGCGGCACAGCTGCTGGAGTTCAGCCTGCCGGTCGACGCTTTCATCGACCCCAATCCGGGTGACATGCTGGTCTACGAGGCGTTCATCAGTCACTACGACGATGAGGAAGGCGAGGTGCTTCAGGCCCTGCCTGTCTGGCTGCGCTTCGATCCGGCGTCGCGTTCCTTTTCGGGCACACCTGGCGCGGCCGATGCCGGGGCGTTGCAGATTACAGTGACGGCGCGCGATCAACGCGGGGCCAGCACGCAGGCATCGTTTTCCCTGCAGGTCGAAGGCGGTGGCGCCGTCAATCAGGCCCCGGTGCTGACGCAAACCATGGGCGCGCAGGCGGCGCTGCAAGGCCTGGCGTTCAATCTTCAGGCACCGGCCAATCTGTTCAGCGATCCGGATGCGGGCGATACGCTCGCCCTAAAGGCCGAGGCGCTCGACCTGGCTGGCAATCCGGGCCCGCTGCCGGCCTGGCTGAATTTCAACAGCGCCACCCGCACCCTGAGCGGCACGCCGGACAACGCCGCGGTGGGCCAGTTGCGCTTGCGGCTCACCGCGACCGACGCCGCCGGCGCCACCGCGCATGACGAATTCACCCTGACGGTCGCCAATGCCAACGATGCACCGTTTCTCGTCACCCCGCTGGCCGCGCAACAAGCCGTGCGCCGCCAGGCCTTCAACTTCAGCATCGCGGCCGACGCGTTCGCCGACATCGATGTTGGTGACACGCTGACCTACGCCGCTACGATGGCCGATGGCGCCGCGCTGCCGGCCTGGATCAGCTTCGACGCCGCGAACTTGCGTTTTTCCGGCAGCGGTATCGGCGCAGCGGTGGGAACCACCCGCCTGGTGGTCACCGCCAGCGACCGCGCCGGTGCCAGTGGCAGCGGGCTATTCGATCTGGTGGTGGCGCGCGGCAACGAGGCGCCGATTGCGATAGCCGACAACGCCAGCATCAGCGAGGACGACAGTGCACCTGCCACCGGCAACTTGCTGGCCAACGACAGCGAT
>JANPGJ010000342.1:0-67307 GCA_031423955.1 Burkholderiales bacterium | reverse complement strand
ATCGTCCCAACGTTCACGTGCGGCTTGGTTCTCTCAAACTTGCCCTTGGCCATGATTCCCTACCCCAAAAAAACCTACCCGGGTTGATCGATTCAATTGTCTCCGGCGCGCTGCAACAACAACTACCGCAACGTCGGAGTCTTTGGTGCCCATGATGTGGATTGAACACATGACCTCTCCCTTACCAAGGGAGTGCTCTGCCACTGAGCTACATGGGCGAAAATCTAACGACTTCTGACACTCACTTACTGACTGCCACCAACCACGCTCATCGACTCAACAACGCTTCGGGTTCTGGAGCGGGTGAAGGGAATCGAACCCTCGTCATAAGCTTGGAAGGCTTCTGCTCTACCATTGAGCTACACCCGCAAACCACGCCGCCTTCACCTGCCGGACAGTCCCGGCGCAGCCTCCCTTGCCGCAAAGGTCGCCACTAATAACCGTGCTGGTGGTGGGGGCTGGATTCGAACCAGCGTACTCGTTAGAGGGCAGATTTACAGTCTGCTGCCATTAACCACTCGGCCACCCCACCGAAGCGAACCTCAAATTATCGAACATTTATTGGTTGGGGTCAAGCAAAGTGGGACTTTTGCATTTCGCACCCTCGGCCAGGGAACCTGCCGGTGGCTGCCAAGCGCCGTCCAAGGCTGCCGCGCGTTGGCGGTGCGGCCGATGTGGCCGGCGCGCGCGCCATCGAGCCTCTAGAATCCCGCCATGACAGCACTTTCCATCCTGAACCGGACCTTTGGCTATCCGGCGTTCCGCGATCGCCAGGCCGACATCGTCGACCATGTAGCGGCCGGTGGCGATGCCCTGGTGCTGATGCCGACCGGCGGCGGCAAATCGCTTTGTTATCAGATTCCTGCCTTGTTGCGCGACGGATGCGGCGTGGTTGTCTCGCCTCTGATCGCCCTCATGCAGGACCAGGTCGCCGCGCTCAGGGAAGCCGGTGTCAGTGCCGCGGTTCTGAATTCTTCGCTAGATGGCGAGACCGCCATGCGGGTAGAGCGCGAATTCATCGCCGGCAAGCTTGACTTGCTGTACGTCGCACCGGAACGACTGGTCACGCCGCGCTTCCTGGCGCTGATGGAACGTGCGCGACTGGCACTGTTCGCCATCGATGAAGCGCACTGTGTTTCGCAATGGGGACATGACTTTCGTCCCGAATACATCGGGCTGTCGGTGCTGCATGAACGATTCCCCGATGTGCCGCGCATCGCCCTGACCGCGACCGCGGACGAGCTCACGCGGCGCGAGATCATCCTGCGCCTCAATCTCGACAGCGCACGGATCTTCCTCACCAGCTTCGACCGCCCGAATATCCGCTATACAGTTGTGGAAAAGGAAAGCCCGCGCGAGCAGTTGCATGATTTCATCCTGAGCCACCACTCCGGTGAATGCGGCATCGTCTATTGCCTGTCGCGCAAGAAAGTCGAGGAAACCGCCGACTGGCTCAGTGCGCGCGGCATCACCACCCTGCCGTACCACGCCGGTCTGGACAACCAGACCCGCGCGCGCCATCAAACCCGGTTCGTCAATGGAGAAGGCATCGTGATGGCGGCCACCATTGCCTTTGGCATGGGGATCGACAAACCCGATGTGCGCTTCGTCGCCCACCTGGACTTGCCAAAGAGCATCGAGTCCTATTACCAGGAAACCGGCCGCGCCGGGCGCGACGGTCAGGCCGCCGATGCGTGGATGGCATACGGGTTGGCCGACGTCGTCCAGCAACGGCGCATGATCGACGAGTCCGAGGCCGATGATGCCTACAAGCGGGTGTCGCGCACCAAGCTCGATGCACTGGTCGGTCTGGCAGAAACAGCCGGCTGTCGCCGCGTCCGGCTGCTCGACTACTTTGGCGAATCCAGCCAGGCATGCGGGAATTGCGACAACTGCATCACCCCGCCACGCGTGGTCGATGCCGGTGAAGCCGCCCAGAAGGCGCTCTCGGCGGTGTTCCGCACCGGGCAGCGCTTCGGCGCGATGCATCTGATCGACCTGTTGCGCGGCAAGCTGACCGACCGCATCCAGCAATTCGGCCACCACAACCTCAAAACCTTCGGCATCGGCGCCGACTGGAGCGACAAGCAATGGCGGGCACTGTTCAGGCACCTGGTGGCCAGCGGCCACTTGTTTGTCGATACCGAGGCGTTCGGCGCCTTCAAGCTGACTGAATCGGCGCGCGCGGTCCTGAAGGGCGAAACCCCGGTTCTGCTGCGCGAAGACACGCGAGACGCCGGACCCCGGCGCAAGAGCGGAAAATCCGGCAAAGCCACCGGCATCGCGGCAGCCCCTTCAATCGCGACCAGTCCGGGCAGCACATCCCTGCTTGCATCGCTGCGGGCGTGGCGGCTGGCCACCGCCCAGCAGAATGGCTTGCCCGCATTCGTGATCTTCCATGACAGCACCTTGGCCGAGATCGCGCATCGAATGCCGGCGAACCACGACGAGCTTGGCAGAATCACCGGGATTGGCGCGAAGAAGCTTGAGCGTTACGGTGCCGACTTGCTCGCCCTAACGCGCGCCGCTGTTGAACCGGCACGCTGATACATCCGGGAATCAATCAAGGTTTTTCACCATCGCAGCAGGTGGCAAGCCGTATGCGGTCATCGGGTGGGGAAGGTTTCACTTGCCGAAGTTTGGTGGCGCCGGCTTTTATGGCGCCTCGCGGGCATTCAAAGATGCCGCAAACGCTCGACAGGCTTGCGCAATTGCTTGCGATACAACAACCCTTTCGCAGACTGTGTCTGCGTAGCAGGAAATGTCTCGGCAGATTTCTTTAGGGTTTTCCCGGAAAGTGGGTAGCGCCAGCACCCCTCAGCTTGCGCGCGCGAATGGAACCGGCCAGAATCCCGAGTCACACAAGAATCGAATCGGCCTCCCGCGCCCCGCGAGCCTGGCCACAGGAGACAAACATGCTCGGTCGTCGTTTCGGCAGTTCGGGATTCGTTGTGCACTCGGCAGCCGGCACCGCGTTGGCGCAAGGCGACACCGTACCCACCATGTTCTGGGACGGGGTGGCTCGCCGCGGTGGCCAGGTCGCACTGCGGCAGAAGGACTTCGGGATCTGGAAGCCGATGACCTGGAGCGGCCTGGGTGAGGTCGTGGGCGAAGTCGCGATGGGGTTGATCGCAATTGGTTATCAGCCGGGCGAAGTGGCCTCGGTGCTTTCGAATACCAATCGTGAGTGGCTGTACGCCGATCTCGGCGCGTTATCGGCTGGCGGCGTGGTCAACGGCATTTACCCGACTGACGCCGCGCCGCAGGTCGAGTACCTGTGCGCCGACTCTGCAACCGTTTACCTGTTCGTCGAGGACGAAGAGCAACTGGACAAGGCGCTCGAAGTGCGCCCCAACCTGTCGCTGCTGCGCAAGATCGTGGTGTTCGACATGGAGGGCCTGCGCGACCTGGCAGACCCTGGCATCATCAGCTTCGAATCGCTGTGCACGCTCGGGCGTGCGCATCAGGCTGCCCATCCTGACCTGCTGCTTTCGAGAATCAACGCGCGCAAGCCGGAGGATCTGGCAATCCTGGTCTACACCTCGGGCACCACCGGCAAGCCGAAGGGCGCGATGATTTCGCACCGGAACATCATCTACACTTGCCATGCCTACAACGATTTCGCGCCACAAGACCAGAACGACGAGCGCATGGCGTTCCTGCCCTTGTGCCACATCGCCGAACGCATGGGCGGGGAATACTTTCCGCTGCTGACCGGCAGCATCATCAACTTCGTCGAAAACCCGGATACCGTTCCCGAAAACGTGCGCGAGATCCAGCCCACCACATTCACCGCGGTGCCGCGGGTATGGGAGAAGTTCTATTCAGGTGTGTTGATCCGCGTTCGCGAATCCACCCGGGCGCAACAGGCCGCCTACGCATGGGCGATCGGTCTGGGCTTGCGGCGGGCGCGGCTGATCGAAGAAGGCAAGCCGATTCCGGCCACGCTCCAGCTCGGCTTCCGGATGGCGCGCTTTTTCGTGCTCGACAACGTGCGCCGGATGATCGGCGTTCATCGCGCCCGCTTCCTGCTTACCGGCGCCGCGCCGATCGCGCCGGATCTGGTGCGCTGGTACATGGCGCTTGGCCTCAACATGGTCGAAGTCTGGGGCATGACCGAAAGCTGTGGCGCAGTCACCTCGAACCCGGTCGAACGCATCAAGCCAGGCTCGATCGGCATCGCCACCCGGCATGCCGAAGTCAGGATTTCGGCCCAGGGCGAACTGCTGGTCAAGGGCGAAAGCGTTTTCATGGGATACCTCAACCAGGCCGGGAAGACCGCGGAGACCATTCGCGACGGCTGGCTCCACACCGGCGATGTCGGGCGCGTCGACGAAGACGGATATTTCTACATCACCGACCGCATGAAGGACATCATCATCACCGCTGGCGGCAAGAACATCACGCCATCGGAATTCGAGAATCAGCTCAAGTTCAGCCCCTACATCACCGATGCGGTGGTGATCGGCGACAAGCGGGCCTACCTCACATGTCTTGTAATGATCGATCACGAAAACGTCGAGCAGTGGGCACAGGAGCGCTCAATCCCGTTTTCCGACTACAAGAACCTCACCCGTCGTCCCGAGGTCGTCAACCTGATTGGCGAGGAGATTGAAAAGGTCAACAAGGTCTTCGCCCGGGTCGAGCAAATCAAGCAATTCAGGCTGCTTGAGAACAAGTTGACGCCGGAAGACGAGGAACTGACCCCGACGATGAAGCTCAAACGCAAACTGGTGGGCGAGAAGTATCGCGACCTGATCGATTCCATGTATTCAGCCAAGGCCGCGTGAGGGCCCGACTCTGTTCCAAGCAGCTTTTGCAACATCACCAAATGGAGACACCATGCTATCCAGATTGACCATTCTCGCAATCGCAACAGCCTTTGCCGCCGGCAATACGCTTGCACAAACCCAGGGGGTGACGAAGGACGAGATCCTGGTCGGCACCATTCAGGACTTGTCCGGCCCGATCGCCGCATTCGGTAAATCGGCACGCAACGGCATGCAGTTGCGCGCCGATGAAATCAACGAGCAAGGCGGCGTCAATGGCCGCAAGATCAAGTTAATTGCCGAGGACTCCGGCTACGACCCTAAAAAGGGCGTGCTGGCTGCGCAAAAGCTTGCACAGCGCGACAAGATTTTCGTGACGGCCGGCAATATCGGCACACCCATCGCAATGGCGACCATGCCGATCTTCTTCGAAAAGAACATTCCGCACCTTTTCCCGCTGACCGCGGCGCGCCAGATGTACGACCCGCTGCACAAACTCAAGTACTCGTTCGCCGCCACCTATTTCGACCAAGTGCGTTCCGGCATCAAGTACCTCACCAAGACACGCGCCGACCGCAAGTGGTGCATCATTTATCAGGATGACGATTTCGGCGCCGAAGTGCTCGCGGGTGCCGAAGCCGGCCTGAAGGAGCAGGGCAAGGTCCTGGTCGAAAAGACCAGCTACAAGCGTGGCGCCACCGACTTTTCCTCACAGGTCGCGAAAATGAAGGGGTCCGCCTGCGACACGATCGTCATGGGCACCATCATCCGCGAAACGGTCGGCACGCTGGCCGAAGCCAAGAAAACCGGAATGACTGCCGAATTCGTCGGCACTTCGGCCTCCTACACCCACCTGATCCACCGCCTCGGTGGCCCGGTCGCAAACGGCTACATCGCCGCACACACGGTTGCCCACCCCTACCTGGACGACGCGGCACAAAACGTGCGGTTCTGGGCCGCGAAATACAAAACCAAGTTCAACGAGGATCCGGACGTGTTCGCGGCCTATGGCTACGTCATCATGGATAACGTGATCGTCGCGCTGGCCAAGGCCGGCAAGAACCTGACCACCGATACCTTCATCAAGGCCCTCGATTCGCTGACGGTACCGGCCGACATGTTTGGCGGCGACGGCATGTCGTTCACGCCAACCAAGCATCTTGGTTCAAACAAGTCGCGGCTGTCGCAAATCAAGGATGGAAAATGGACGGTCATCACACCGTACGTCGAACCCTGATTCTGCTTTCCTGAACTGGAAATGTCGGCCGCGCGGCCGACATTTCCGGTCTTAGGCGCGACGCGCCGACGTGGCGCCACGGGTGTTTGATGATCGCTTTGACGAACCTGTTTTCCGGTTGCTGCCGGCGCTGCGGCCCACGGTGACCGTGGCGGCATCCGGCGATGATCCGGGGTGATCCGGCAGAGCTTCGGGCGGCGCGCCCCAAATGTCGGCCAGTACCGCGAGCAATGCGAGTATTACCGGATCGCCGCCACGTTCACGCAGGTAGATGAACCATAGCGGCGTTTCCAGCCGGATGTCGCGCCACAGGCATACTTCGCCGGCTTCCCGCCTGGCCAGGGCCTGGTCCTCGCGGATCAGCGCCACGCCCAGACCGGCCACCACCAGCGAACTGACCACAGCCTCCTGATCGGCCTCGACCACGCGTGACGGCGTGCAACCGTGGGCGTCAAGCATCGCGTGCGCCAGTGCATGATGCGTGCTGATGACCGGCGGAATGATCCAGGGCATCTCGGCCATCTCTCTCCAGTCAGCGTGCAGCAATTGCGGTTGCCAAGCCGCGGGCGCTGCGACCCGATATGCCATTTCGCGCAAAGGGAACCCGCAGAGTCGCGGATCGTCAATCGCACCGTAGTAAAAGCTGGCGTCAAGCGCCCGCTCGAGCACATGCTGCTTGGCCGCACCGGTGATTTCCTGGTGCAGATCGACCTCAAGCATGGGGTGCCGCGCAAACGCGGTGCCGATAAATTCGCCCAGCCGGATGAAATCCGGGTCACTGAGGGTGCCGATGGATGCCTTGCCGATGATTTGCCCGGCCGCCTGATCCTTCAATGCACGCGCCTGGTTGCGCAGGACATCGGCGGCCGTCAGCACCTTGACTGCATTTGCCAGTACGCGTCGTCCGACCGTCGTCAACGGCATTCCTGCCGGGGTGCGCTCGAACAGCGTCAATTCGAGTTCTTCTTCAAGCGCCTTCAATTGCGCGCTCAAGGCCGGCTGACTGATGTGCAGGGTTTCAGCGGCGCGGGTCAACTGCCGCGCCTCGGCGATCGCCGCAAAGCTGCGCAGCTGATAGAGCTCCATTGCAGACCACCTTTACAAAACCGGAGTTTATTCTAAAGCAGTTTTGCTGCATCGCATCAATATTGCCTTCGGGATCAAAAAAATCAATCCTTTCGATCAAAACTTACGATTGGCAATTGCGGAACTCCGCCCTTATCTTTCCTATTGTGCGTTGCACAAAATCTTACCATTTGAACTGAAAGGGTCGTGCAAATGGACACTTTATCCAACCGCATCAAACTTACGGACGACCTCGAACGCAACTTGATCGCGCAAGAGATCAATCAACGATTCGGATTTTCGTCTGACGCCCACCTGACCAGTACCCGCGGTAGCAGGGCCGATTTGATCGTAGCGGCAATGCTGGCAGCGGTCAGCCCGCTAGCGTATTTGCTGGCGCGCTGACACTTGGGTAGCCCGTTGCGTGACGACTTTCCCGGCGCCCCTGAAATGGCCACACGCGCTACTTACCAATAGAAAGCTACTTATCATGCGTAATCAGGCTTTTGAAGAATACGTTCGCAGTGCACGACTGCAACGCAATATCGCCCTCGGCGAATTCATCGGCAATCTGGCGCTTGCTTCAGCACGCGCAACGATGTGGCTACTCGGATTGCTGACAAGACGTGCGCAACGCCATGAACCAGCCGTCCGCAACCGTCATCCGGCACAGATCTGAACGCCTTCCCCAGCGCAGCCGGGAAGGCGCAAGACGCGCAACCGCAACGCTATGTCCCGGTTGACGTAGTGTGTGTGTGCGTTTGCTTTGCCTTAGATTGTTGATCTACAACGCTCACATGATGGCCGTGGCCTGAGTGATGGGCCTCCTGACGGGCAACAAGACGTTGTGGCAGGAGCGAGCCTGCGATCATGCCGACAATTGCGGCGATAAAGCCGGGAATTTGCGCAGGCCAGACCGTGCTCTGAACAAAAATTTCGCCGGAGAGCCACACACCCAAGCCCGCGCCCATTGCAAAATATGCACCCTGGGTGGTCGCCCGTTTCCAGTAGAGCCCGAATAGCAATGGCACGAAAGCCGTCACCAGGGTGACCTTGTAGGCGCTTTCGACCATCTGGAAAATCGTCAGTTTGCTGTTGAGCGCGACCACCAGCACCATCAGCGCGAACCCGACCAGCGACGAACGCATCACCAGCAGAAAAGTGCGGTCCGACATCCGCGGATAGAAGCCGCGCACGATATTCTCCGAAAACGCCACCGCTGGCGCCAGCAGCGTGGCCGAGGAGCAACTCATGATCGCTGACAACAGGGCGCCGAAGAAAATGACCTGCGCGAACACCGGGGTATGGGCCAGGATCAGGGTTGGCAGCACCAACTGCGAATCGCTCTTCACCAATTCACCAAAGCGCGCCGGATCGACCAGGGTCGCCGCGTACGCCAGGAACATCGGCACAAACGCGAACGCGAAGTAAATCGAGCCGCCCAGCACCGAACCGCGGACCGCCGTCTTTTCGTTCTTTGCCGAGGTGATGCGTTGAAACACATCCTGCTGCGGGATTGATCCCAGCATCATGGTCAGCCAGGCCCCGACAAAAGGTACCCAGGCGGTATAACCGCCGGTCGGAAAGAACTGCAGCTTGCCTGCGGCGCTGGCGTGCGCGATGACCGCTCCTGCGCCACCCGTCAGGCTGCTGATATACCAGGCGATGAACAAGAGGCCGCACATCACCACCATCATCTGCACAAAATCCAGAAAGGCAACCGCAAACATGCCGCCAAAGGTGGTATAGGTCAGCACAATCACCGCCCCCAGCACCATGCCCCATTCGACGCCGATCGCCCCATTGGTGACGATGTTGAAGACCAGGCCGAGCGCCTTGATCTGCGCCGCCACCCAGCCCAGATACGAGATCACGATCGCGATCGCGGTGATCACCTCGACTGCGCGCCCGTAGCGAATCCGGTAGTAGTCGCCGATGGTCAAAAGGCCCATTCGATACAGCCTGGGGGCGAAAAACAAGCCTGCAAGAATCAGGCACAGCGACGCGCCGAACGGGTCGGCGACGACGCCGCCAAGACCATCCTTGACGAAAGTGGCGGACACACCCAATACCGTTTCGGCGCCGAACCAGGTCGCAAAGACAGTTGCCGTGACCACCGGCAGCGGCAGGCTGCGACCGGCGACCGCGAAGTCCTTGGCGTTGTGAACCCGGGTCGCGGCGTACAAGCCAATGCCGACCGAGACCAACAGATAGAGCGTGACGAATCCGATCAGCATGGCGACATTCCTGTTGGCGACGGTGACGACCCGGCGGGCATCTGCGAATTATAAAAGCCGCAAATCGCTTGTGGCATGGCCGCTTCACACATCCGCCCGCCGTCGCAACAGCGAATAGCCCGTGGTTTGCAGCCGTATTCGACGTGCACAACGGGCGCCGAGAATGCAAAACTACCAAATCATCCACAATATATCCGCTGGCCGAGTCGCGTGTCCCTGGTTGGACCTCGCCAATCGCCAGCGCAACTTGCTCAAGGGTTATGCAATGTTCAGATTCTTCAATCGCCTGCCAGTCGCGCGCCAGATCTTGATACTCGGGGCCACTGTCTGCTTCTGCGTCTTCTCGGCACTGACTGTCTTTGTTGCGGTTTCCAGCGAACGCAGCGCGCTGCGCCAGACTGAAGCCAAGTTGCAGACCGACCTCAAACTGGTGACTGACACCCTGGAGTATGTCTATCAGGACCACATGGCCCGGGCGGCACGCAACATCGCCACCTTCAAGAGCGTGTTGAACGGCCAGGTAACGGCCTCCGGCGCCACCATGGTGATGGCTGACAACGAGTTGCCGGTGCTGAAGATCGGCGATGAAATAATCAACGACAACAAACGCATCGTGCCCGAATTCGCGCGCCTGACCGGGGTCGATGGCGCGATCCTGGTCAGGAAAGGCGATGACTTCTATCGCGCCACCACCATGCTCAAGGACAAGGACGGCAAAAGCATGGTCGGCACGCCGCTGCCGTCGAATGAAGCGTCCGTGGTCAGCCTGCGCAAGGGCGAAGCCTACGCCGGCTTCCTGTTCCGCAACGACCGCGCCTACATGAGCCGGATGGAGCCGATATTCAATGCCAATCGCGAAGTCATCGGCGCCATCACGGTTCGTATCGACTTCACCGCCGATATCGAAAAACTGAAAAAATGGATGGGCTCGATCCCGGTCGGCAAGACCGGCTATCTGTTCGGGTTCACGCCGCTGCCCGGCAAAGACATTGCACAGTACGTGCTGCATCCGACCAATGCCGGCAAAAAAGTCGGGGACAGTCCTGATGAAGCCACGCGCAACCGCGTTGCCAGCGTGATCGCATCCAAGGGCGGTACCCAGATATACGATTGGCCGGACAAGACGACGGGCGAAGTCAAGAAGAAGATCGCCGTGTACGGTGTGGTTCCCAACTGGAACTGGGTCATCGGCACCGGCAGCTTTATCGACGAGTTCGTTACTGAAAGCGTGGCCTTGCGCAACGCACTCATCGTCGTCAGCGTGGTTGCCGGTCTGGTCACGCTGTCTCTCATCTATTTGCTGGTGGCCATGCGCCTGAAGCCGCTGGCGCAGGCACTCTCGGCGATCGAACGCATCGGTGAGGGCGACCTGACGGCAACGATCGCCAACGTCGATGGCGGCAGCCGCAATGAAATCGACCGCTTGTCGTCGAGTGTCAACCTGACCGGCGCGCAGATCGGCACCTTGGTCCAGGGCATCACCGGGTCGATGCAGCAGCTTTCCAGCGCCGCCATCCAGATGCAGGAAAGCAGCCAGCAGGCTTCGCAAACAGCGCACGCGCAAAGTGACACGACCGCCGGCATGGCGTCCGCCGTCGAGCAACTGACGGTGAGCATCGGCCACATCGCCGACAGCGCGCGCGAGGCCGATGCGATCACCCAGCGTTCGCGCGACGCCTCCGGCGACGGCGCGCTCGTGGTTTCCGAAGCGGTCAGAGAAATGCAGCAGATCGCCGAGGCGATTCAATCATCGAGTCGACAGATATCCGACCTCGGCGCCAGCTCGCAGCAAATCGTCGGGATCGTCGGCGTGATCCGCGAGGTCGCCGACAAGACCAACCTGCTGGCCCTCAATGCCGCCATCGAGGCGGCGCGCGCCGGCGAGCAGGGGCGCGGGTTCGCCGTAGTGGCCGACGAAGTCAGGAAGCTTGCCGAACGAACCAGTCAGTCAACCCAGGACATCGAGAGCATGATCGGCAAGGTGCGCGACGACACCCAGGCTGCCGTCGTTGCAATGGCGGCGATCGCAGCCCGCATGAGCGGCGGCATGGACAAGGCGCGCGCAGCGGGCGACGCACTGACGCAGATCTCTGCGCACGCCGACAAAACGGTGGTGGCGGTGCAGGAAATCGCCCATGCAACCAGTGAACAACGGCAGGCTTCGTCCGACATTGCCCGCAGCGTGGAACACATCGCCCGGATGACCGAGGCCAATTCCGCCATCACCGCACAGAACAGCGCCGCCGCGGTGTCCATGCTGGCGTTATCCCACGAACTGAAAACGGTTGTGGGTCGCTTTCGCCTGAGTTCCGCCTGAACGCGCCAAATCCCGGCGGATCGCTTGTCGCCTCGCGGTCGCACGCCGGAAACCGGCCCGGAAAACCCGCGCGGCGCGCGCCCTTAATGCCGCAGGAACCAGATCGCCTCGACCAGCAGTACCAGCACCAGAACCAGGACAATTGACGACAGCGCACGCACCCGGCGGCCCTGCCGCTCCACCGACTCGGCCAGCAGGCGTATCGACGCCCGTTCCTCGTCGCCATGAGCGGCGTGCTCGAGTGCCCTGGTAAGCAAGCGCGGCCACTGCGGGACCATTTTCGCCAGATGCGGCGCCTCGCGTTTGGCGTTTGCCAGGAAGCCCTCCCAGCCGATCTGCTTGATCATCCATTTCTCGAGGTACGGCTTGGCGGTCTTCCACAAATCGAGTTCGGGATCGAGTTGGCGCCCGAGCCCTTCGATATTGAGCAGCGTCTTCTGCAACAGCACCAGTTGCGGCTGGATCTCGACATTGAAACGCCGCGAAGTCTGGAACAGGCGCAGCAAGACCTGACCCAGCGAAATATCTTTCAGCGGCCGGTCAAAATGCGGTTCGCAGCACGCGCGAACCGCGCCTTCGAGCGCCTCGACGTTGGTGCCGCGCGGCACCCAGCCCGATTCCACGTGAAGCACGGCGACCCGGTGGTAGTCGCGGTTGAAAAACGCCAGGAAATTCTGCGCCAGGTAATCCTTGTCGAATTCCGACAATGTTCCGACGATGCCGAAATCAAGCGCGATATAGCGCCCAAGCGTTTCCGGCGCGTCGCTGACATAAATGTTGCCGGGGTGCATATCAGCGTGAAAAAAGCCGTCTGAAAACACCTGCGAGAAGAATATCTCGACCCCTTCGCGCGACAATTTCTGCAGGTCGATGCCGGCGGCCTTGAGGCGATCGATCTGGCTGATCGGAATGCCCTTCATGCGCTCCATCGTCAACACCGCGTTCGAGGTGTAGTCCCAGTGGATGCCGGGCACCATCAACAGGTGACCGCGCGCACTGTCGGGCGCGAAGTTGCGGCGCAACTGGCTGGCGTTGGCCGCCTCGCGCACCAGATCAAGCTCGTCATGCAGGTACATGTCGAACTCGGCCACCACTTCGCGCGGTTTCAGGCGCTTGCCATCGGCCCACAGTCTCTCGATGATGCCGGCGCCAACCCGCATCAGGTCGAGATCGCTTTCGATCGCCGCCAGAATGCCCGGGCGCAGCACCTTGACCGCGACCTCGCGCCCGTCGTGAAGTACCGCGAAATGAACCTGGGCGATCGATGCCGATGCAACCGGCTCACGATCAAACGACCTGAAGAGATCGGCCGGCTTCTTGTTGAAGGCCAGTTCGATCTGGCGCTCTGCGAGCGACGGGTCGAAAGGGGGAACGCGGTCCTGCAGATGCGCCAGTTCATCGGCGATATCGGCGGGCAGGAGGTCGCGCCGGGTCGACAGCACCTGGCCAAACTTGACGAAAATCGGCCCCAGATCCTCCAGTGCCCGTCGCAATCGCTCACCACGCGGGGTGCCGAAAGTGCGCCAGAAGAAAAATGTCTGGTAGAACGACTTGACCGGCCCGGGCTTGGCCGCGGCCATGAAGAATTCATCGAGGCCAAAGCGATAGGCGATGGTCAGGATCTTGATGAGACGAAGCGAACGCACGGGGAAACGCAGGCGGCCAATCGGAAGTGAAGCCGGACTGTACCCGAATCGCCATGCGGTCGCGCATTGCCGATCGGGCTTGCCGCGTGCAGGCGGCAAGCAGATAATCCGGCAATGCGCATCATCTGCGTCGGCCACACCGCATTCGATCGCGTTTTCATGGTCGAACAGGTCGCCTCACCGCCGGCGAAGCTCGCTGCCCGCGGCTATTTCGAACTCGGCGGCGGCATGGCCGCCAATGCCGCCGTCGCGATTGCGCATCTAGGCGCCGCGGCGGAATTCTGGGGTCCTGCCGGCGATGATGCGATCGCCGATGCCATGGCGGCCGATTTCACCAGGCATGCGGTCGATGCCCGCTACATGCATCGGGTCGTCGGCCGCACCTCCTCGCACTCGGTGATTCTGGTCGACAGCGCCGGCGAGCGCCTGATCGTCGGGATGCGCGGCGACGTTCTGCGTGACCGCGGCGATTGGCTGCCGTTCGACCGCCTGCAGGGCGCAGGCGCATTGTTGGCCGATGTGCGCTGGCCGCAGGGCTCGCGCCTTGCCCTGGCGGCGGCACGCAAAGCGGGAATTCCAACCATCCTCGACGGCGATACAGCCGACCGTGACACCCTGCACACGCTGGTGGCCGAGGTGGATTACGCGGTTTTCTCCGAACCCGGCTTCGCGGCGTTTGCCGAAGGCGACTCCTTGCCGGGCTTGCAGGCCGCACTTCATCTTGGTGCGCGTGCGGCCGTGGTGACGCGCGGTGAGCGTGGTTGCGAATGGCTGAGCGCGGCGGCACCGGAACAGTTGCGGCACACGCCGGCCTTCAGGGCCGATGCGGTCGACACCACCGGCGCCGGCGATACATTTCACGGCGCATTCGCAGTATGCGTCGCCGAAGGAGCGTCGCTCGCGGAGGCTATCCGCTACGCCAGTGCGGCGGCGTCGATCAAGGTCGGTCGGCAAGGCGCGCGCAGCATGCCGACACGACCTGAAGTCCTCGAATTGTTGCGCTCGTCCGCCTGAGGGCGGGCCGATTGATCGTTACCAAAAACATGACAGCCTCGCCAGAGGCATATTTTTGTCATGAATTGTGCAATTTTCAATCGTCGCCGCGGTGCGACCGGCGTCGCGCCTCAAGGATTTCGATACGCTTTTCCAGCCGCGCGCACAGGTCGCGTGTCTCCGCGACCTCGCTTGCGAACTGTTCGGCCATCCTGCTGCGCACCAGCAATGGCTCCTCGTCGACCAGGAACGCAGCACCGTTGCCGGCCAGGCGCTGCGAGGCATCGCGTCCCCATGCGGTCACCGCACGCATTACTGCCATCGCCCGGTATGCTGGCACGTCACCGACGACGCGGCTCAAATCCTCCTCGGCGTCCCAGCGCACCTCGCGCATCAGTATGCTGATCACTTGCGCGAACTCGGCATCGCCTTCGATCCGCACCGACTTCATGACAAATTCAGCGTCGCCAAACAGCAGCGGCAACTGCGCCGGGTTCAACTTGAACGCGATGTCATTGGCCACCATATCCGGCGCCGACTCGACTCCGCCTGCCGGCGTGACAGCGAGCGTCAACACAAACGGCGCCGCGTCGACGCGCAAGGTCTTGCCGGCATGCGGCCGCAGGCGCGCCTGTGCCTGCGGATGCTGGGCCAGCAGATGATTGATCGCAGCCACTACGGGTGCCATGCCGGCCTCACGTTTGCACCAGGGTGCGATGTTTCTGGATGCTCATCAGGATACCGATGCCCAGGAACAGGGTCACCAGCGCGGTGCCACCGTAGCTCACCAGCGGCAAGGGCACGCCCACCACCGGCAATATGCCGCTGACCATGCCCATGTTCACAAATGCGTAGGTGAACAGGATCATCGTGATGGCGCCGGCCAGCAGGCGCGAAAAGTAGGTCGGCGCGTTGGCCGCGATGATCAGGCCGCGCCCGATCAGAAAACAGTACAGCAGCAGCAGCACGATATTGCCGGCCAGGCCGAACTCTTCGGCGTACACCGCGAAAATGAAGTCGGTGTGGCGTTCCGGCAGAAATTCAAGATGCGTCTGGGTGCCCTGCAGCCAGCCTTTGCCAACCACCCCGCCCGAGCCGACGGCAATGGTCGACTGAATGGTGTGAAAGCCCTTGCCGAGCGGGTCCGAGGTGGGGTCGAGCAGGGTGCAGATGCGGTGTTTCTGGTAATCCTTGAACCCGGGCCATGCCACCTCGGATTGGCAGATCCGATCCTCGAACATGATCACCGCCCCACCGGCAACCAGGACCAGAAGCAGCGCCGGCACGATCAGTTTCCAGGGCAGACCGGCAAAGAAAATCACATACATGCCGGCCGCGAACACCAGCAACGCGGTGCCCAGATCCGGTTGCTTCGCGATCAGCAGCACCGGCACCGCCAGCAGCACTCCGGCCACCAGATAGTCGCGACCGCGCACCAGCACTTCGTGTTTGTGAAAATACCAGGCGATCATCAGCGGCATGGCGATCTTCATGATCTCGGAGGGCTGGATCGTGGTCACGCCGAGGCTCAACCAGCGGGTTGCGCCCTTCTTGCGAACGCCGAACAGGAACACCGCCAGCAAGAGGGCGATGCCCACCAGGTAGATCGGCACCGCCACCCGCATCAGGGTCTGTGGCGGAATCCGCGCGGCGACCCACATCACCAGCAGCGCCACGCCGATGTTGCGCAATTGGTCGTAAAAGCGGCTCGGCTGATCATAGGTGGCCGAAAACAGCACAATCAGCCCGGTCGCGATCAACAGGCTGACCACCGCCATCAACGGCGGATCGATTTGACCGAAAATCCGCTCAAACCAGCGCCTAATCATTCTCTTCCTCGGTTTCCGCCGCGGCGTTGCCCAGGAACGGCGCCGCGCCGGGTTTCGCAGGGCGCTTGCCGGTGAGGTAATAGTCGAACACCAGGCGCGCGATCGGCGCCGCCGATTGCGCCCCGAAGCCCCCATTCTCGACCAGTACCGCCAGCGCGATCCGGGGTGCCGCAGCCGGCGCATAAGCCATGTACAAGGCGTGATCGCGCAAATGCGCCGCGACCCGTTTGGCGTCGTAGGTTTCGTTTTGCTTGAGCGTGAACACCTGGGCGGTACCGGTCTTGCCCGCGCTCACATAGTCAGCCCCGGCAAACGCGCGCGCGCTGGTACCCGAGATCGGCACTCCCTCAAGGCCGCGCTTGATCACCGCCAGATGTTCGGCGCTGTAGGCGATCCGTTCCGGCCGCACCGAGCCGTCGGCTGCCTTCGGGATTGCCGGTTCGACCGTGCGCTTCTGGTCAGTGCGCAGATCATGCACCTGGCGCACCAGCCGCGGCGGCTTGACCAGTCCATCGGCGGCGAGGATGCCGGTGGCATGCGCCAGCTGCAGTGGCGTATAGGCGTTGTAGCCCTGGCCGATGCCGACCGAGATGGTCTCCCCGGCATACCACTTTTGCTGCTCGGGCCGGCGAAAGCGCCTCGCCTTCCACGCCGTGGACGGCAGCACCCCGGCCGCTTCGCCCTCGATATCGATACCGGTCAAAGCGCCGAATCCCAGCGGCGCGAGATAGCGCGCGATGGTGTCGATCCCCATGTCGTTGGCGAGGATGTAATAGTAGGTATCGCAGGAAACGATGATCGACTTCACCATGTCGACGCTGCCATGCCCGCCGACCTTGTCGTCACGGAAGCGGTGGTTGCCGAACATGAAGTAACCGGGATCGCTGATCGCTTGCTCGGGACGACGCTTGCCGGAGGTAAGCGCAGCCAGCGCCATGAACGGCTTGAAGGTGGAGCCCGGCGGGTAAGTGCCACGCAACGGCCGGTTCAGCAAGGGCTTGTCCGGCGAGTTGTTGAGCAAGTCCCAGTTGGCGGTGTCGATGCCGTCTACAAACAGATTCGGATCGAACGCCGGGCGGCTGGCGAAGGCGAGAATTTCACCGGTCGCAGGGTCGAGCGCGACCACCGCGCCCTTGCGGTCGCCGAGGGCTTCCTCGGCGATTTTCTGCAACTCGATATCAATGGTCAGCGTCAGATTGTTGCCGGCCACCGGCGCGGTGCGCGACAGCGTGCGCACCGCGCGTCCGCCGGCGTCGACCTCCACCTGCTCCGACCCGGTGATGCCGTGCAATTCGCGTTCGTAACTCTGCTCGATACCGATCTTGCCGATGTGTTCGGAGCCCTTGTAGTTGGCCGTCATCTCCCTTTCTTCGAGCCAGTCCTGGTCCTTCTCGCTGATGCGGCCGATATACCCGACCACATGGGCTGCCACTTCCCCCAATGGATACTGGCGAAACAGCCTTGCCTTGATTTCCACTCCCTTGAAGCGCCAGCGATTGGCGGTGAAACGCGCGACTTCCTCGTCGCTCAGGCGGGTACGGATCGGCAGGGAATCGAAGTTGCGCGACTCCGCCAGCAATTTCTGGAAGCGTTTGCGATCCTTCGGCTGCACCTCGATCAAGGTCGCCAGCGCGTCGATCGTTTCATCCAGGTCATTGACCTTCGAGGGCGTGATTTCGAGCGTGTATGCCGAGTAGTTGCGTGCCAGCACCACGCCATTGCGGTCCATGATCAGCCCCCGGTTGGGTGCGATCGGCAGGATCGAAATGCGATTGTCCTCGGCGGCCGACTGGTATTCGTCGTAGTTGGCGACCTGCAGGAAGACAAAGCGCACCATCAACAACGCGAAACACACAAGTACCAAGACGGTAGCGGCGGCCAGGCGCAGATGGAAGGCGCGGATTTCCTGCTCGGTGTTCTTGAGTTCCGCACCAGCGTGGCCGGGAAAATTCGGGGCCTCCCTGGAACGGAACAAGCGGCGGCGATTGCGGGAAAACACGGGGAATGGCTGCCTGCGAAAGCGTGACAAGGGGAGGATTTTAGAGCCTATCCCGTCGCATGCGTACAGCTTTCCTGATTGACGCGGGATGCGCCGCCCGCAGACCCGGTGGCCGCAGTTGTGCGCGGCCGGTTTTCGTGGCCCGCCGGTCACGCTGCCGCAGCGCCTACAGGCCGGCGCGGCGCCCGGCCTATAATTGGGGTCCATCACGCCGTCCGCGGGACTTTCCCGTGCGGCGCCTTCGCATAACATCAATCAGGCGCAATCGCGGCATCATGTTCGATCAACAATCCCGCCTTCTTTTGACCGGCGCCAGCGGCTTTCTGGGTGGCGCCATCGTCGCCGACCTGTTGCCGCGGCCGCAATGGCCGGCGGTGCGACTGCAGGTGCGCGCCGCCGACCGCGCCGAGGCGGTCAAGCGGGTGCGCGAAGTTCTGGCGCGCTTCGAGGTCGCGGCCGATCTGTGCGCTAGACTCAAGCCCGAACAGATCATCCTGGGCGACCTGCGCGATCCGCACGCGATGTGCGCGGATCCGCAAATGCGGTCGATCACCCATGTGATCAACTCGGCCGCGCTGGCAACATTCGCCAACAATCCGCAGCTCTGGGCGATCAATGTCGATGGCACTTTCGCCTTCGCCCGGCGCTTGAATGAAATCGCGCGCCTCGAGCGCTTCATCCATGTCGGCACTGCCATGTGCGTCGGCCCGGATGCGCCGGTTCCGGTGCCCGAGGACTACATCGCGCCCGGCCCGATCCGCCATCTGGTGCCCTACTCGGAAACCAAGATCGAGATCGAAAACCGTCTCAAGCGTGACCTGCCCGCCTTGCCCCTGGTGCAGGCCCGGCTGACCATTGTGGTCGGCCATAGCCGGCTCGGCACCCGCCCGTCCGGCAGCATTTACTGGGTGTTTCGCACCGCGCAGTTGCTGGAGCGCTTCACCGTGCCGATCGACGGCCGCATCGACGTGGTGCCGGTCGACTGGGCTGCCAATACCTTGGTCGAGATGGCGCTCAAGCCGACCCTGAAACACCGCTTCTATCACCTCTCGGCAGGCCCGCTTCACGCGTCAACCTTCGCCGAGCTCGACGCCGCGATGGCAGCCGGGCGCGGGGTGGCGCCGATCCGCGAGCGCTACCGGCAGGCAACGCTTGCAGAACTCGACGCGATGAGTGACCAGTATGTGACGCGCCTGGGCCCCTGTCATCCGCGCATCATGCAGCGCGCCATTCGACTGTACGGCAGTTTCGCGGCGCTCAACATGACTTTTCGCAACGAGCACCTGCAGGATGAAGGCTTGGCCGCGCCACCGCCGTTCGCCAGCTATGCCGGCCTGTGCGCCGCCAGCTCGGAGGGTACGACCATCGCCGATCAAATGATGGCCGACTTCAAATAGTCGTGAGCGGGTACAATCTCACCCCCTTGTGAATTCGCCGACCATTTTGCCGGTCGTATGATGCCGTCATGACCACCCTCGAAACCGTACAGGAAATGCTGATCGCCGAGTTCGAATTGGCCGCCGCGCAGGTGGTGCCCGAGGCGAAGCTGGTCGACCTTGGCATCGACTCGCTGGCAACGCTCGAATTCCTGTTCAAGCTCGAAGATCGCTTCAAGCTCGACCTCAACAATGACCCCACGCCGGTGGAAACGGTGGCCGCGATTGCCGACGAGGTCGACCGCTTGCTCGGCCGGAAAGCCGCCGAGACGACGTGAAACGCGTTGTCGTTACCGGCCTCGGCGTGATTTCACCGCTGGGATGCGATCACGACAGCTTCTTCTCGGCCCTGTGTGATGCCCGCTCCGGCATCCGCAAGCTGGAAACGTCTTGGCCGGGCCTGACTTACGCGGGTCTGGTCGATGTTGATCTCGACGCCCATTTTCCGAAGATCAAGCGCGTCGGCCTCGACCGGGTGGCAATGCTGGGACTGCTCGCCGCACGGCAGGCGCATGCCGGCTCCGGATTTGAAATTGAAGGAGCGGCGGCGGCTACTACGGGCTTGTATTGGGGCACCGGCATGGGCGGGGCCGCGACGTTGGAGGGCGCCTACCTGGAGCTGCTGGTCAAACAGGCGCCACGCCTGAAGCCGTCGACCATCGTCGCGGTAATGACCAACGCCACTACCGGTCAGATCGGGATCGACCTTTCGATCCTCGGCCCAAGCTGCACCTATTCATCCGCCTGTTCCTCGTCCGCGGTCGCGATCGGCGAAGCATTTCGGGCCATTCGCTACGGTCAGGTCAGCGCGGCTCTGGCGGGAGGTGCCGAAGCGCTGCTGACCGAGGGCGTGATCAAGGCATGGGAATCATTGGGGACACTGGCGCGGCCCGATCCGGATCGTCCCGAAACATCGTGCCGGCCGTTCGCGGCAGATCGCAGCGGCTTTCTGCTGGCCGAAGGCGCGGCCGCACTGATGCTCGAAGAGGAAGGATCGGCGCGCGCGCGCGGCGCACCGATCCTGGCTGAACTGGTTGGCTACGGCAACAGCACCGATGCCAGCCATATCACCCAGCCCGATGCCCAGGGCCAGGCGCGCGCGATGCGCGCGGCGCTCGCCGAGGCCGGGATCAATCAGCAGGACGTCGACCATATCAACGCACACGGCACCGGCACCAGGACTGGCGATGTGGTGGAAACGCGCGCCATCCGAGCCGTGTTCGGCGACTATGCGCCGCGTATCCCGATCAGCGCCACCAAAGCCCTGCATGGCCATCTGATGGGCGCCACCGGGGCACTGGAATTCATCGCCACCGTTGAGGCGTTGCGCCAGGGTACCGCGCCGCCGACGGCGCACCTCTGGACCGCCGATCCCGAATGCGATCTCGACTATGTGCCGCTGGCGGCCAGGAAACTCGCCCGCGCCGACGTGGCGATGTCGAATTCGTTCGGGTTCGGCGGCAACAATGCCGTGCTTGTAGTCAGACGCTATCGCGCCTGATCGAAGCGGCGCCGCCAACAGCGGAATTTCCGGCCCGGTCAAGCGTTGGCAAAACATGGCCCACTTTCAAGCAAACGCCCAGGCGTTGCCGCGCCAGCGCCGATGAACCAGCAACGCCGCTCATTGCTAGCAGGATTGGTCGCCGGCCTGGTTGCCGGGTGTGCCCGGCTGCCGACTGCACAATCCGTGGTGCGCGGCAAGCGCGTACTGGTGATCGGTGCCGGTTTCGCCGGGCTTTCGGCAGCGCGCGCTCTGCGCCAATCCGGCATGGAGGTCATCGTTCTCGAAGCGCGGACGCGACCCGGCGGCCGTGTCCTCACCGACCGCAGCCTCGGGTTCGCGCTCGACCTCGGGCCATCCTGGCTGCATGGCGGTCCGTTGAATCCGCTCAAGGCACTGGCGGACGGCGCGGGCATTGCCACCCAGGTCACCAATTACTCGAATCTTCGCTTCACCAACGCCAGTTCGGGCAGGCGTATTCAAGTCGCACCTGCCGAATTGCTCGGGGTCGCGCAAAAGTTCAGTGACGCCATGGGTTCGATGCTGCTTTGGGCCGGGCTGTATACCCGATCCGGATCATCGTCCGGGCTGTCGGTAGCCGACGTCTTTGAAGCCGCGATTCGGCGCATCGAGGCAAACGACGGACCGATTGACCGCGGCGTGATCGCGTTGCAGCGTTGGGTGCTGGAATCCAATCTCGCCGCGCCGCTTGAAGAGGTAGGCGCCGCCGCATTGCTTGACGATTCCGACACCGGCGCCAGCCCCGAGATGTTGCCGCCCGATGACCGTCTGGTGACCGCCGGCATGGATCGCCTGATCGGCATCCTCGCACTCGACCTCGACATTCGCTATGCGCAGGTGGTGCGCGAGATCGCATGGCGCCCGGGCGCGGTCACCGTGAACTCGTCCGGCGATGAGTGGCGCGCCGACCATGTCGTGGTGACCTTGCCGGTCGGTGTGCTGGCCAGTGGCAGTGTGCGCTTCGAACCGGGTCTGCCACCATCGATCACGAAACCGCTTGCCAACCTGCGCATGGGGCTGCTCAACAAGATTTGCCTGACATTTCCGCACGCTTTCTGGGACGAACGCGCGGACTTCCTCACCTTTTACAGCGAACCGCCGCCGTTGTACTACGCCTGGCTCAATCTGCTGCGCTACGCAGGTGTGCCGGCGCTGGTTGGCTTTACATCGGGACGCATGGCGCGCACGGTGGAAACCATGAGTGATGACGCGGTGGTCGCCCGCGTGATGCGCCGCTTGCGCGCGGCGCGCGGCCCGCGCGTGCCCGAGCCGGTCGCGGTGCGGGCCTCGCACTGGGCGTCCGACCCGTTTGCCCGCGGTTCGTACTCTTACCCAGGTGTCGGCGCTTCCGGCGGCGATCGTTCACGCTTGGCAGTGCCGGTCGCGGACACCTTGTTTTTCGCCGGAGAAGCGACCCATCGCGATGATCCGGCCAGCGTCCACGGCGCATGGTGGTCCGGCCTGCGTGCCGCCCGCCAGATCCTCGGGGAGGCCTGAAACAAGCCTGCAGTTGACCGGCCGCCGCGATCAGATCGGCCGGTTTTCGTCCTTGTCGGCGGGCTGCCGCTGTGGCGCCAGGTACAGCGCACTCACCAGCGGCCAGAGCAGCGCGGCCGTCACGCTGGCGGCGAAATACAGCATTCCAGGGAATGGCGCGCCCATGATCAGCCGAATCGCGACCACCACCAGTTGCGCCGCCAGAAACAGCGGCAGCACATGCACGACTTCGCCGGCGATGCCGAAAAAGCGCACCCGCCGGTGCAGCGCGATGGCGGCGTAAGAGAGAATGGAATAGGCCAGCGCGTGTTCGCCCAGGAGGCTGGCATTGTTGACATCCATCACCAGCCCGAGAAGCCAGGCTACCGTCAGGCCGACGCGCCGCGGTTGATGAATGCTCCAGAACACCAGGGTCAGGGCTACCCAGTCAGGCACCGCCAGCGCCCATCCGCCGCGCGGCAATGGCAGCAGGTTGAGCATCAGCGAAAGCACCACCGTGAAGCCGATGAACCACGGGTTGACCGGCAACAGGATGTACTGACGGGGCTGGCTCGGTGCGGGCATGGCGACTATTTCTTTGCTGGCGGACTGGCGGGAGCCTGCGGGCTGCCTGGCGCGGGCGCGATTGCGGCCGGTGCGGCATTCGGCTGGCCCTGCGCCCCGGCCGCGGACTCCTTCGCGGCATTTTCGGCACGCATCTTCTTGCGCTTGACGCGCACCGGCTTGTCCTCGACCTCGGGCGGCAAGGCCGGCTGCACGATCTTGTCGCCGGTGAGCACCAGTACCTGGCCAAAACGGTCGACGCCGGCCGCCGGCTTGCAGATGATCTTGGCAAATGCATAGCCGGCCTCGCGCTCGATGCGCAGCACCGTGGCGACCGGCAAGCCGGGCAGGTAGATGCCGTCGATGCCGGAGGTCACCAGCGTATCGCCGGGCCGCACATCGGTGTTGGTGGCCAGAAACCTGATTTCCATGGTGCCGCCATCGGACCCGCCGGGCATGCCGTAGGCGACCGCGCGCAGGCCGTTGCGCACCACCTGCACCGGAATGGCCTGGTCACGATCGGTCAGCAACGACACTTCGGCCACCGCGGAGAAGGCGCGCGTCACCTGCCCCATCACGCCCTGCGCATCGATCACCACCTGCCCGGCGCGCACGTTGGCCAGCGTTCCCTTGTCGATCACCACCTTGCGGGTGAACGGGTCGCGCGCGTCATTGAGCATTTCGGCGGGTACCGCCACCACCGGCAGGCGCTCGCGCATCGCCAGCAAGGCACGCAGATTGGCGTTTTCGGTTTCAAGCTGCGCGGTGCGCATCAGGCTTCTGGCGGTCTCGAGCTTGTCGCGCTCCAGCCTGACGTTCTCCGACAGCAAATTCTGCTGCCGCCCCATATAGCCGGAGAAGTTCGAGGCAACATCGCCTGGCGCGCGCGCCGCGACCTGCAGCGGGTACAGCACCAGGGCAACCGCGAAGCGTACCTGTTCAAGCAGCTTGAAGCGGGCATCGAGCACCAGGAGGGCGATCGACAGGAAGGCGAAGGTGGCCAGCCGCGCGAGCGCCGACGGGCCTTGCTTGAAAAACGGCGGTGGCGCGTATTCCATCAGGCTTGCGAACCTGCCTGCGCGGCGCTATGCCGCGACCGGTGCCTGCAAGCGCGCGCACCGCATGGATGGGGCGCCGTCAAGCGGCCGCCATGGCGCCCGCCGAGAGGCTTCAATCCGGCGAAAACAGGTTTTCACCCGTGCCGGCTCCGTCAATCATTGGTGAAGATCGCGCCGAGCTTCTCCATCCGTTCCAGGGCGATGCCGGAACCACGCACCACGCACGTCAGGGGATCCTCTGCCACGATCACCGGCAATCCGGTCTCTTCCATCAACAGCCGGTCAAGGTCGCGCAGGAGTGCGCCGCCGCCGGTCAATACCATGCCCTTTTCAGCGATATCGGCACCGAGTTCGGGCGGGGTTTGTTCGAGCGCCGACTTGACCGCCGAGACAATTGAATTGAGCGGGTCGGTCAACGCTTCGAGAATCTCGTTCGACGAAATGGTGAAGGAACGCGGGATGCCCTCAGCCAGGTTGCGGCCCTTGACTTCCATTTCCTTGACTTCCGAACCCGGAAACGCCGAGCCGATCTGCTTCTTGATCGATTCGGCGGTGGTCTCGCCGATCAGCATGCCGTAGTTGCGGCGGATGTAGTTGATGATCGCCTCGTCGAACTTGTCGCCGCCGACCCGCACGCTGCCGGCGTAGACCATGCCGCCCAGCGAGATCACGCCGACCTCGGTGGTGCCGCCGCCAATGTCGACCACCATCGACCCGGTAGCCTCGGACACCGGCAATTCGGCGCCGATCGCGGCCGCCATCGGTTCCTCGATCAGGTACACCTGCGAGGCCCCGGCACCGAGCGCCGATTCGCGGATCGCGCGGCGCTCGACCTGGGTCGAACCGCACGGCACGCAAATGATGATGCGCGGCGACGGCGACAACAGGCGCGACTCATGCACCCGCTTGATGAACTGCTTGAGCATTTGCTCGGTGACGGTGAAATCGGCGATCACACCGTCTTTCATCGGCCGGATCGCAGTGATGTTGCCCGGCGTCTTGCCGAGCATCAGCTTGGCTTCCTTGCCGACCGCCTGAATCGTTTTTTTGCCGCTCGGACCGCCTTCCTGGCGGATCGCCACCACCGAAGGTTCATCCAGAACAATGCCCTTGCCGCGCACATAGATCAGCGTGTTGGCGGTACCAAGATCGATCGCCAGATCGTTGGAGAAGTAACTGCGCAAGAAACCGAACATGAATAGCTTTCAGAACCCGGATCGCAAGCCGCACCCGAAAAGGTGCGAAGCCGTGCCCGTAACCACACAAGATAACCCCAAATTCTACCTTATAATCTATCGGTTCCGCCCTCTATCGGACATGGTTTCGACGTGTCGCGACAGCCTTGGCAAGCGGTTTTCCCAACCCCGTACTGGTTTGACCCGTCGCCGGCTGCCTCGTCGCCGTTTTCTGCGGCCTTAGCGTCTTTCACCACACCTCGCTCCCGTCCTCATTCCTTCTTTCGCCAGCTCCCACCTTCCATGGCACTCAACCTTGACGATGTCACGCGGATCGCGCATCTGGCGCGGATCGAGATATCCGCGGCCGAAGCCGATGCCACGCTGGCGCAACTCAACGACATTTTCGGCATGATCGAACGCATGTCGAAGGTCGATACCACCGGCATCGAGCCGATGTCGCACCCGCTTGGCGGCGTACAACGCCTGCGCGAAGACCGCGTGACCGAGGTTGATGCGCGCGCGGCGAACATGAAAAACGCGCCGGATGCCCAGGACGGGCTGTTTCTGGTGCCCAGAGTGATCGAGTAGACCGATGTTCGATAAAACCGTTGCCGAGTTGTCGCAACTGCTGGAGGCCAAGCAGGTGTCGGCGGTCGAGCTGGCGCGCATGTATCTCGACCGCATCGAGAAATTCCGTAACTTGAACGCCTTTCTGGATGTGCGCCCCGAGGTCACGCTGGCGCAGGCGCGGGCGGCGGACGCCGCGCGCAGCGCCGGCAACGGCGGCGCCCTGACCGGCGTTCCGGTGGCGCACAAGGACATTTTCGTCACCCGCGACTTCGCCTCGACCGCTGCCTCGAAAATGCTCAAGGGCTACATGAGCCCGTTTGACGCCACCGTGGTGTCGAACATGGCCGCGGCCGGCATGGTGACCCTGGGCAAGCTCAACTGCGACGAATTCGCGATGGGCTCGTCGAACGAAAACAGCGCCTACGGCATTGTCAGAAACCCGTGGGACGCCAACGCGGTACCGGGCGGCAGTTCCGGCGGCTCGGCCACCGCGGTTGCCGCACGGATCGCGCCGGCCGCCACCGCCACCGACACCGGCGGTTCGATCCGCGAACCGGCGGCGTTTTCCGGGATTACCGGCATCAAGCCGACCTACGGGCGCGCCTCGCGCTGGGGCATGATCGCGTTCGCCTCCAGCCTCGATCAGGCCGGCATCATGACGCAATCCGCCGAAGATGCGGCGATGATTTTCAACGCCATGCTGGGCTTCGACGCCCGCGACTCGACCAGCGTCGAGCGCGCGCCGGAAGACTACACGCGCGATCTCGGTGTGCCGATCAAGGGCCTGCGCATCGGCCTGCCGAAAGAGTTTTTCGGCAGGGGCTTGAAGCCCGATGTCGAGGCGGCGGTGCGCGCAGCGCTCGCCGAGTACGAAAAAATGGGCGCGATCCTGACCGAGATTTCGCTGCCCAATGCCGAACTGGGCATCCCGGTGTATTACGTGATCGCGCCGGCCGAGTGTTCGAGCAACCTGTCGCGATTCGACGGTGTGCGCTACGGCCATCGCGCCGCCAATTACACCGACCTGGCCGACATGATCAAGAAGTCGCGCGCCGAAGGCTTCGGGCCGGAACCGAAGCGGCGCATCCTGATCGGCGCCTACGTGCTGTCGCACGGTTATTACGATGCCTACTATCTGAAAGCGCAGCGCGTGCGGCGCATCATCGCCGACGAGTTTCAACAGGCGTTTCGCGAGTGCGACATCATTGCCGGGCCGGTCACCACCAGTGTCGCCTTCGGTTTCGGCGAAAAAGCGGCGGACCCGGTCGAGATGTACCTCTCCGACCTCTACACCATTCCCGGCAGCCTGGCAGGGCTGCCGGGAATGAGCGTGCCCTGCGGGTTTGGCGCGCGCAACCTGCCGGTGGGCTTGCAGCTGACCGCCAACTACTTCGAGGAATCGAAACTGCTGGGCGTCGCGCACCGCTATCAGCAGGCCACCGACTGGCACAAACGCATGCCGCGGGGCATCGAGTGAGACAGCCGGACACAGGCTGTCACTGCTCCGGCCGCCAGCCATCTACAACCTGCAATCCTGCCCGGCTTGCCGGCGCGTGACCATAAGCATGGCCAAACTCGACAATATCCACGCCAAGCTGACCGAAGCCTCGAAGCTGCTCGACGAGGCCGCAGCCGACATGCGTGAAGGCAGCGGCATGCAGTCCGAACAGGTCGCGCGGATCGGCACCGCAATGGCCGAACTGATGTTGATACGGCACCAGATCTACCTCTTGCGTCCGGACCTGATGCCCGCATATCTGAAAGGCGAGGAAGACTAGACCATGCGAAGCGAGTGGGAAGTCGTCATCGGGCTTGAAACACATGCCCAATTGGCGACCCGATCGAAAATTTTTTCCGGCAGCCCGACACAATTCGGGGCGGCACCCAACGTGCAGGCCAGCGCCATCGACCTGGCGCTGCCGGGCGTGTTGCCGGTGCTCAACGCCGGCGTGGTCGAATGCGCGGTGAAGTTCGGCCTGGCGGTCGGCGCCACCATCGCCGACCGCTCGATCTTCGCGCGCAAGAATTACTTCTACCCCGACCTGCCCAAGGGTTACCAGATCAGCCAGTACGAAATTCCGGTGGTCCAGGGCGGTGCGCTGTCGATCATGGTGGACGGGGTGGAAAAAACGGTGCACCTGACGCGCGCCCATCTTGAGGAAGACGCCGGCAAATCGCTGCATGAGGACTACCAGGGCATGTCGGGCATAGACTTGAATCGTGCCGGCACCCCCCTTCTGGAAATTGTCACCGAACCCGAACTGCGCTCAAGCGCCGAAGCGGTTGCCTATGCCAAGGCCCTGCACGGCCTGGTGACCTGGCTTGGCATCTGCGATGGCAACATGCAGGAAGGCTCGTTCCGTTGCGACGCCAATGTATCGGTGCGCCCGAAAGGCCGGCAGGAATTCGGCACCCGCTGCGAGATCAAGAACCTCAATTCGTTCCGCTTCATGGAAAAGGCAATCGAGCACGAGATCGCACGGCAGATCGAACTGATCGAAGACGGTGGCCGGGTGGTGCAGGAAACCCGCCTCTACGACCCCGACCGCGACGAGACGCGTTCGATGCGCAGCAAGGAAGACGCGATGGACTATCGCTACTTCCCGGACCCGGATTTGCTGCCGCTGGAGATCACCGCCGCCACCGTGGCGCGCATCAAGTCGCTGATGCCTGAATTGCCGCAGGCGATGCGCACGCGATTCGAGTCGGCCTACGGGCTGACCGCCTACGATGCCGCCACCCTGACCTCGACCCGCTCGCTCGCGGTCTACTTCGAGAGCGCGATCAGGACATCCGGCGGCGACCCCAAACTGGTCGCCAACTGGGTCACCGGCGACCTGCTTGGGCACCTCAACGACGCCGGCCTCGACGCTGCCCAATCACCTCTCGCACCGGAGCAGTTAGGCGGCCTCCTCAAGCGCATCGCCGACGGCACCCTGTCCGGCAAGATGGCCAAGGAAGTGTTCGCATCCTTGTGGCAGGACGGCAGGGAAGGCACCGTCAGCAGTGCCGATGCGGTGATCGAGGCCAAAGGCTTGAAGCAGATCAGCGACGCCGGCGCGATCGAAAAAATCATCGATGAGGTATTGGCCGCCAATCCGAAGTCGGTCGAGGAATTTCGCTCCGGTCGGGAAAAGGCGTTCAATGCGCTGGTCGGGCAGGCCATGAAAGCGAGCAAGGGCAAGGCCAATCCGGCACAGGTCAACGAGGTTCTCAAGCGCAAATTGCTGGCCTGAAGCTGCTTTTCTGCCAAATTCAAGTGCGCGCTGAACTACAGGCCTCTGCGGCTGCTATCGATGATGTTTCCGCCGCGACGCGCAGGCACGTCGCCACGCGCCTTGTCACTTGCCTCTACCGTTTGACCGACCTGTCGGGCGACAGCGAATTGGTCAGTTCGACATAGCGCCGCTTGTCTTCGTCGAACTTGACGTTGACTTGTGCGACCTCGCTCTTCTTCGAGGCCAGCAAGTGTTTTTCGGCCTTCAAGGCAGCTTCGTTCTCGTCAAGCTTGCGCTTCAAGTCGGCCGGCATCTGCTTCTTCTTGTAGAACTCGGCCTCGGCGCGATTTTCCGACGCTTGGCGTTCGAGAAGCGAAATTCGCCGCTCGGACTCACGGGCTTCGCGCTCGACCTGGGCCAAGGCGCGCTGACGCTTGCTTTCAATGTCGTCGACCCCGGCATAGGTGTTGAGCAAGGCCTTGTCGCGCCGCGCCTGTTCGCGCCGAAGTTCGTCTTCCTGGCGCTTTTTCTGGTCTTCGATGTCGCGCGCGGCCTGCTGTTCCGGCGTCAGCGGGGCCTCGATTTTCTTGACCGTGGCGCCCTGCCCGGAAAGCACCCGGCCCTCGCGGCCCTGGCACTCGGGCAAGGGCCGGTCGGAGGTGATGGTCTTGCCGTTGGCATCTTTGCAGGTATAGATACGGGTCTGCGCGTGCAGCGTCGCGCCGGCCGCAGTCAGTCCGGCCAGGACAAGCACGCAGAACAGCGCCCGCTTGATCAACTCAACCCCCGTTCGTTCCGTAAGCCCGCCGGTAAGCGGCCACCGCGTCGCGTGATTGTAGCAATGCCGGGTCGGCCGAGTCATCCAGATAACCCAGCACGTCGGTGAGGCTGGCAATACATGTAACGGGCACCCCGTACAGGCGGTTGACCTCCTCGACCGCCGACAGTTCGCCGCTGCCGCGTTCCATCCGGTCGAGCGCGATCACCACGCCGGCGACCGTCGCATTGGCGGCGCGAATCAATTGCACCGATTCGCGCACCGAGGTGCCGGCGGAAATCACGTCGTCGATGATCAGCACGCGGCCACCCAAGGGGCGGCCGACGATCACGCCGCCTTCGCCGTGGTCCTTGGCTTCCTTGCGGTTGTAGGCGAACGGCACGTCGCGGCCGACGCGCGCCAGTTCAACCGCGGTCGCGGCGGCCAGCGGAATGCCTTTGTAGGCCGGGCCGAACAGCATGTCGAACGCCGGGCCGGCGCTGACAATTGTCTTGGCATAGAATTCGGCGAGGCGGCCAAGCGCCGCACCATGGTCAAACGAGCCGGCGTTGAAGAAATACGGCGACAGGCGACCTGCCTTGGTCATGAACTCGCCGAAGGTCAGCACCTTCGACTCGATGCAGAAGCGAATGAACGCCTGACGCAAGTCAGCCATATCTTTAGGCACAGTCAACGAATGTTGCGGATTATCTCACTCAACCTCAATGGCATTCGTTCGGCAGCGAAAAAGGGCTGTTTCGACTGGCTGCGCAAGCAAAAGGCCGATGCCTTGTGCGTGCAGGAAATCAAGGCCCAGGAAGCCGACATGACGGCCGATTTCCTGATGCCGGGGGCGCCGCAAAGCTACCTCAACGGTCACTTCCATTACGCCCAGAAAAAAGGCTACAGCGGGGTCGGCCTGTACAGCCGACTGGTGCCCAAGCGTGTGCAAACCGGCTTCGGGTCACAGGAATTCGACGCCGAGGGTCGCTATGTGCGCGGCGACTTCGACGGCTACTCGGTGGTGTCGCTATACCAGCCATCGGGGTCGTCCGGCGAAGAGCGGCAGCAGGCGAAGTTCCGTTTTCTCGAGGAATTCCTGCCGCACCTGAAGAAATTGAAAAAAGCCCGGCGCGAAGTCGTGATCTGCGGCGATTTCAACATCGCGCACCGCGAGATCGACCTGAAGAACTGGAAAAGCAACCAGAAGAACTCGGGCTTTCTGCCGGAAGAGCGCGCCTGGCTGGGCCGGGTCTTCGAACAGGTCGGCTTCGTCGACGTCTATCGGAAGCTGCATCCGGAAACCACCGGCGAGGCCTATACTTGGTGGAGCAATCGCGGTGCCGCATACGAAAAAAACGTCGGTTGGCGCCTTGATTACCAGATCGCAACGCCGGGAATCGCCGCGCGTGCGAAAACCGCGACGATATACAAGGATCAGCGCTTCAGCGACCATGCGCCGCTGACCATCGATTACGATTGGCCGGCAACAGGCGCATGACGCGGTCGGCAGGGTGACGCAAACCGGTTCGGACCATGCGACAGTGTGCGGTTGAACCGGCAATTTGGCGAGGGGAAACAGATGGGCCTGCGACTCAAGTTCAACCTGGTGTTGTCATTCGTGTTTGTGCTCGGATTGGCCGTATCCGGGAGCATCTCGTACAACCTGCTGCACAAGAATGCCCGCGAGGAAGTGGTGCGCAGCGCAGGGGTGATGATGGAAGCGGCGCTTGCGATGCGCAGCTATACCGTCGAGAAGGTCCGGCCGGCGCTGCGGGTCGCGGCCGATGAGTTCCTGCCGCAAAGTGTGCCAGCCTACGGCGCGACCCAGATCATGGGCCTGTTGCACAAGAAATACCCGGATTACTTCTACAAGGAAGCCACGCTCAACCCGACCAATCCGACCGACCGCGCCACCGAGTGGGAAGCCGACATCGTCAATGCCTTTCGCAACAACGATGCCCTGCGCGAGACCAGCGGCACCAGGATGACGCCCAACGGCCCCTCGCTCTACCTGGCGCGACCGCTGCAGATCAAGGATCCGGCCTGCCTCTTGTGCCATACCACGCCCGACATGGCGCCGCCCGCGATGGTCAAGGCCTATGGTCCGAGCAACGGCTATGGCTGGAAGTTGAATGAAATCATCGGCGCCCAAGTGGTGTCGGTGCCGATGGCGCTGCCGATTTCCAACGCCAACCGCGCCTTCAACACCTTCATGCTGTCCCTGACCGGGGTGTTCATCGTTTTGTTCGTGATTCTCAACGTGATGTTGTCGGTGATGATCGTGCAGCCGATCCGCCGCATGTCATCGGCGGCCGACAAGATCAGCATGGGCCAAATGGACTCCGAGCCCCTGCCGGAATCCGGCAAGGACGAAGTGGCGCTGCTGGCGAAATCGTTCAACCGCATGCGCCGCAGCCTGGAGAAAGCGATCAAGCTGATCGACGCCAGCTAGGCGCGCACCGCCGGCCACGATCGACACCCCATGAGTACCGAAGTCTCCCTGCCCGTCGGTTTCGCGCTCAACGAATACCGCATCGAGTCGACGCTCGGCATCGGCGGCTTCGGCCTGACCTATCTGGCGGTTGACGGCAATCTCGATCTCAAGGTCGCAATCAAGGAATACATGCCGGGTGACATCGCGGTTCGCCATGACGATCATTCGATCAAGGTGAAGTCGGATTCCGCCCACGACACCTTCAACTGGGGTCGCGCGCGCTTTCTCGACGAATCGCGCACGCTGGCCTCGTTCCGCCACCCCAACATCGTGCGAGTGATGCGGTTTTTCGAGGCCAACCAGACCGCCTATATGGTGATGGAGTTCGTCGCCGGCAAACCCCTGAGCGACTGGTCGGTCAGTCGCCGGCCGTTGTCGCAGGCGGCGGTCATGGCTATCATCCTGCCGCTGCTCGACGGGCTGGAAGTGGTGCACGCGGCCGGGTACCTGCACCGCGACATCAAGCCGGCGAACATCTTCATTCGCGACGACGGCAGCCCGGTATTGATCGATTTCGGCTCGGCCCGCGCCAGCGGCGGCAGCAGCGACCTGACCGCCATCGTCACGCCCGGATATGCGCCGCTCGAGCAGTACCACGCGCAGGGCAACCAGGGCCCGTGGAGCGACATCTACTCGATCGGCGCAGTGCTGTACTGGATGGTCTGCGGGCGCAAGCCGGTCGACTCGGCGGCCCGCACACGCAACGACCCGCTGCCGCCGGCACGCCAGGCAGCTGACCGCAACCGTTACAGCGCGGAGTTGCTGGAAGCCATTGACTGGACCCTGTCGCCGGCGGAGGAACTGCGACCGCAAACAGTGGCTCGGCTGCGCGATGCGTTAAAGCGGGTGAGCCCGATCCATGCCTCCGAAGCACCGACCATGTTGCCCGGCGCGCAGCCCGGCCTTGACCCCGCTTCGCGCCCGCTGAGCTCGCTGTCCGGCACGATATTCGACCGCGAAACCCTGAAGGCGATGGAAGCGGCGCTGGCGCCGCATATCGGCCCGATCGCCGGGTCGATGATTCGCGCCGCATCGAAAAAAGCACTGACCCTTTCACATCTGGCCGAACTGGTCAGCGGCGACATCGACGACGAAGGCGCCCGCCTGGCCCTCGTGCGCAAGTTCGCCGGCAGCGACCGCTCCGCTCCGACCGGCAATCCGACCCGCAGCCACCCGCCCGGCCAGCAACCAAGCCATCCACCGAGTCAACCGGCCAGTCAGCAGCCAAGCCGGCAAATCAGCCAGCCGGCAAGCCAGTCGCTGTCGCAACCGGCCAGCGCCGCACTGCGCTTCGATCCGGCGCTGATCGCCAAGGTCGAAGCCGCGCTCGCGCCGCACATCGGCGCCATGGCGAGGGTCATCGCAAAGCGTGCCGCAGCCCGCGCGCGCGACGAGGCGGAGTTGTATTTGCTGGCCGCCGATGAAATCGAGGATGCGGACGGCAAGAAGGCGTTCTTGCGCAAGGCCATCAGCGTTGCGCGCAAGAGCTGAGGGCAGAGCCGGCAGGGTGTTGCCGGGCACGCAAGTTCAAGCAAGATCATCCATCAACCGAGGAGACTGAAGATGCCGAAAGCCTATTGGGTCGCTACCTACCGCTCGATCGACAAGCCGGACCAGATGGCTGCATACGGTAAGTTGGCCGGGCCCGCGATCCAGGGCGCGGGCGGGCGCTTCATTGTGCGCGGCATGCCGTCGACGACCTATGAAGCCGGCATCATGCAACGCGTGGTGGTGGTCGAGTTCGACAGCCTGGCAGCGGCGACCGCGGCTCACGACAGTCCGGCCTACCAGGAGGCGTTGCGTGCCCTCGGCGACGGGGCGGTGCGCGACATCCGGCTGATCGAGGCCGTCGCCTGACACAACCTGGTCCCGCCAGGCGCCTTTTTCAGAGGCGAAAGCGCGTCATCCAGCGCCGGTCGCGCCAATCCCTGCACCGCCAGATCAGCCAGCGCGGCCAGGTTCGCACCAGGGGGCCATGCACCGCGATCGCCTGGCGCGACCCCAGGCTGATCAAACCGACGCCTGCCGCGGCGCCGGCGGCCGGCAGTGGCGGTTCACCGGCAAGTGCCAGCCGCAGGCTGGCGGCCAGCGCCGCACCTTGCAATACCGCACGCCCCGGAGTGGCAGGAAACTGGTCGGTGGTGGAGACGCTGCAATCACCGGCGCCATAGACCCGCTTGTTGCCGGGCGATCGCAGGCTTGCATCGATCAGCATGAAACCCTGCTCATCGCATGCCAGGCCTGACGCAGCCAGCCAGCGCGCCGGCGTGGCGCCATCGCTCCAGACCGTGATGTCGCTTGTCAGGCGCGCCCGATTCGACAGCAGCAGGCCGCCGCGTTCGACCAGTATCACCGTCGCGCCGCGCACCAGGCTGATGCCGCGTGCCACGCACAAAGCCTCAAGCGCAAGGCCGGCCGCCGGCGGAAGGGTATCGAGCAGGCGCGCCGCGGCGGTGACGATCGAGAAACCGCAGGCAGCGAACGCGGCCGGCGCAAGCTCTTCGCGCAAACGATATTGCATCGCCAGCACCAACTCGACCGCGCGGACGTCGCCGCCGACCATGGTCAGCCGCGACAACCCGCCCTCGCGCGCCAGTTCGCGCACGCGCTCCCAGCCTTCGAGAAATACCTCGGTCGGCCGCGCCAGCAGCGCGAAGCGGCGCAAACCGGGCACTTCGGCGGCGAACGGCACCGCCCCGATGTCGATCGAAACAAAATCGAATTCGAGCTTGCGGCCGCCAGCAGTATGCGCCAAGCGGCCCTCGAGATCGAGCCCGGCCGCCCGATCGAGCATCAGCTCGATGCCGGCTTTGGCTGCCAGCGCGCGCAGGTCGATGTGACACTGGGCGTGCGTGTAAATGCCGGCGACCAGCCCGGGCAACATGGCGGCACAGGGCGCCAGCGCTTGCGGGCTCAACAGGGTGATCGCGGCGTTCGCCGCCGGCTGCAGGGCGAATTGGCGCAGCACTTCGGCATGAGCATGGCCGGCGCCGATCAGGAGTAGCTTTTTCACGAGAGCCGAATGCTATCAGGGCCGACCGCAGGATGCCGCGGCGCCGACGGCTTCGGTCCGGTGCGATTTGCCGCCGGGATTTCCGGCCAGCGCCGCATGCACCCGCTCAACGATAACGTCGCGCCAATGACTCCGGCGAGGCGCCGCAGAAGTACGCAAGCCGCAGACGCCACATGAGAATGATGGTGGCCAGCACGCCACGCGACTCCCAGCGCCGCGCCGAGGTCAGTACCGTGAGACGCAGGCAGGCCGGCGCGCACAGGCCTTTGAGCCGCTTGCTGATGGCGATATCCTCCATCAACGCGATGGTCGGAAAACCGCCCACCGCCGCATAGCCGGCACGGGTCATGAACAAGGCCTGGTCGCCGGTGGCGATGCCGGTGGCGCGCGAACGCAAGTTCATCATCGCAGCAACCAGCCTGAGCGATGCACGCGTGCTGTCAAGGCGCACGTCGAAGCGGCCCCAGGCGAATTCCCTGCCGCCAGTGGCCGCCTCGATGGCGTCGAGCGCGCCCGCCGGCAAGCGCGTGTCGGCATGCAGGAACAACAGCAGATCGGCGCGCGCGACTGTCGCCCCGGCATTCATCTGCACCGCGCGACCGCGCGCCGACCGAACCACCCGGTCGCAGCGCGACGCAGCGCGGGCCGGCGTGTCGTCGACGCTGCCGCCATCGACCACGACCACTTCGCAGCCGGCGTCGCGCAACGCCGCCAGCGACCTCAGGCAGGCGTCGATGCCCGCCGCCTCATTGAGAACCGGGACGATGATCGACAGGCGCGGTACGGTCAAGGAGGACTCAACGCGCGGCGTTGATCGCCCAGTCATAGTCCAGGAAGCGGATGGCGGCCGAGCCGGCGGCGATCAGCTTGCGCTCCTCGGGGTTGTCGCTGAGCAGGTCGGCGTAGCGCGCGAAATACTGTTCGCGCGAAGCGATCGCCTGCGCATTCGCGCCAATGCCCTTGTAGCCGCTTTGCCAGTCGACCTTGAACCAGTCGAAAATCTTCGACACCTCAAGCGCACCCTGCGCCGCGCTATAGCGATTGCGCGAACGGTCCGACAGGAAGCGTCTCGCCTGTTCTTCGAGCTGTGCGTCCAGGCGCTCGGCCACAAACGCCTCTTCGCGCAGCATCGGGCAGCCGATCGAGGCGCAGTTGACCGCGTAGTGCACGCGCGCTTCGTCGTAGACGCCGGGTTTGCGCAGGGTGTTGTGCTCGATGTCGTCGAGGAAGGCCTCGCGTCCGAACAGGGTGAAGAACTTGTCTTTCCACGGGTTGCCGATGACGTTGCCGAAATCGCGAATCGATTTGAGATTCGGATACTTCTGCAGAATCTTCACCACCGTGTAGGCGTTGTAGGCATTGATCAGAAACGCCATTTGCTGAGTCTTGCTCCAGCCCTTGAACTCCGACTCCGGCACCTTCGAAAGACTCTCGGTATACGCCTTGAGGGCCGCTTCGTCGGCACGAAAGCCGGTGTAGCGCACGGAACTCGCCTTGCCGCCCTGCTGCAGCACCACGTGTTTTTTGAGCAGCGCATCCCACGCCTTGTGGCCATGATCGAACTGCGCGTGTGCGGCCGCCCACGGGCCGGTCAGCAAAAAAATGGCGGCTAAGCAACGGGCAAATATGTTGTTGAACATGGTTGGTGTCCCTTTCTAGTGATGTTCCGGCGCATAGGCCGGCCGTTTGTCGCCGCTCATCGCCATAAGCTTCGTGAGCACCGCGCCAAAACCGCCGGCACCGCGCCGCCAGGCCTGAAATGCATCGAGCAGGGCGTGCTGGCCCATGGTCACGGTGCTGCGCTTCCATACCCCGGCCGCGTATTTGTTGGCTTCAGCTAAGGTCGGATAGATATGAATGGTGCCGAGAATCTTGTTCAAGCCCAGGCCGTGTTTCATCGCCGCCACGTACTCCGCGATCAGGTCACCGGCATGCTCGCCGACGATGGTGACGCCCAGGATCCGGTCGCTGCCGGGCGCGGTCAGCACCTTGACCATGCCGTGCGCCTCGCTGTCGGCAATGGCGCGATCGAGATCATCAATGCCGTAGACGAAGGCATTGTACGCAACGCCCTTTTCCTTCGCTTCCATTTCATTCAAGCCCACGCGCGCGACTTCCGGCTCGGTGAAGGTGGCCCACGGAATCACCGAGTAGTCGGCCTTGAATTTCCGGAACGTGCCGAACAGCGCGTTGACCGCGGCATACCAGGCCTGGTGCGCGGCGGTATGGGTGAACTGATACGGGCCGGCGACGTCGCCGCAGGCGTAGATGTTCGGGTACAGCGTTTCAAGATACTCGTTGGTTTCGACGGTGCGGGTTTTGGTGGTCGGAATGCCGAGTTCCTCGAGCCCGTAGCCGGTGACGTTGGGTGTACGCCCAAGGGCGCACAGCACTTCGTCGAACACGATCTTCACATCCTGCCCGGCATGCTCGGCGATCAGGACCTTCTCGCCGTTCTCGATCCGGAACTCGCGCGCCTTGTGATTGACCAGCACATTCACGCCCTCGGCGCGGAACTGTTTCATCACCATCTCCGAGACTTCCGGGTCTTCGCGCAACATGATGCGCGGCGCCATCTCCACCTGGGTGACCTGGGCGCCGAAGCGCGCGAACGCCTGTGTCAGTTCCGAACCGATCGGCCCGCCGCCCAGCACCAGCAGGCGCCTGGGAAGGGTGCGAATATTCCACACCGTGTCGGAGGTGAGCGGGTTCATTTCCTTGAGGCCGGGAATCGGCGGCACCAGCGGGCGCGCACCGGCGGCGATCACGATGCTGCGGGTGGTGAGCGTCTGTGCAGTGCCGTCGGCCTTCTTCACCTCGACCGTCCACGGCGAGGTGATCTTCGCTTCCGCCTCGATTACGTCGACCCCGAGGCTGGTATAGCGCTCTACCGAATCATGCGGTTCGATCGTGTTGATGACCGACTGCACCCGCTCCATCACCGCGGCGAAATCGAAGCGGGCGTCGGCTGCATCGATGCCGAATTCGCGCGAGCGCTTCACATGCGACAGGAATTTGGCCGAGCGGATCAGCGCCTTCGACGGCACGCACCCGAAATTGAGGCAGTCGCCGCCCATCTTGTGCTTTTCCACCAGCGTGACTTTGGCCTTGACCGCCGCGGCAATGTAGGCCGTGACCAGTCCGCCGGAACCGGCGCCGATCACCACCACGTTGCGATCGAAGGTTCGGGGCTTCTGGCGAATCCACTTCGCATAGACCTTGCGCGCCTTGAACATGTCCACCACTTTCTTTGCGATCAGGGGAAAGATGCCCAGCAACACGAACGCACCGAGAAGCCCGGGCGAGAGAATGCCTTTCAGCGAACTGATCTGCGCCAGCTGGGTGCCGGCATTGACGAACACCACCGTGCCGGCGAACATGCCGAGCTGGCTCACCAGATAGTAGGTAAGGGTCTTGATCGGCGTCAGGCCCATCAGGAGGTTGATCGCGAAAAACGGGACCGCGGGAATCAGGCGCAATGTGAACAGATAGAACCCGCCCTCGCGCGCCACCCCGGCGTTGATCGCCGCGAGGCGGGTACCGAACTTCGCCTGCACCCAGTCGCGCAGCAGGAAGCGGCTGGCCAGGAATGCCAGCGTTGCGCCGATCGAAGAGGCGAACGACACGATCACCGTGCCGGCAAGCAAGCCGAAGATGGCGCCGGCCAGAAGCGTCATCAGCGCCGCGCCAGGCAGTGACAGCGCGGTCACCGCGACGTAGCCCGCGAAAAACAGCGCGATGGTCGCCGCCGGATTGGCCTGGTAGATCGCGATGATCGACGCCTGCTGCGCCTTGATGGCTTCGAAGGTCAGGTAACGCTGGCCGCCGAGCGCGAAAAATACCGCGACAACGGTGGCGATGACAAGAACAACAACCAGTTTGCCTGCTTTCATGCGTAGCTCCGATCGGGTCGCGAGCCAGCGGCCCGGAATCTGTGTGTTGGTCGTGTGAAAGTGGGTCTACTTACAGCAGACCCGGGTCAGGGCATGCCGGTCGCATCGCAGTCTGTCGCGCACTTTATACCGGCGCGAATCGCCTTGGGCAACGCATAGGAAGGCCCGTTGATGATGCGCTTGCGATACGACATCGCCGCCGGCGAAGCGACCGGCCAGACGCGGTCGAAATGCCGCAGCCAGGCATCCTGGTCGAAATACAGCGGCAAGGCGTCGACATGCACGGCATCAATCACGGTGCCGTAGAGCGCCGCGGCGCCAACCGGTGCCGGCCGCACGGCGATCCGGGTGACCACGCCGCAGTTGGTGCCGGCGAAGTTCGGCATGCCGGCCGCCCCGTTGTTGATCAACGCGCACCGCCCGGCAGCGGCGGCAAACACCTGGGCTACCGGCAGACAGGTATGGGATGACGCAAACACCCGCACGCCTGCGCGCTCGAACATCGATGCCACCTGCGGCGCGTCAATCGCCTCTTCGCCGAAACCCCAGCCGGCAAGGCTGTCACCATCGCCATGAACGATGCCGACGCGCACGCCGCCAACCCTGGCCAGAAGCGTCATCGGCAGAGACACCAGACGCGCCGCCAGTGCCGGGTGGCGGCGCGCGGTGGCGGCCAGCACACCCATGATCGCGTTCGAGCGCGCGACATCGGCGTCGCTGACGTAATCCGGGTAGCCACAGCCACAGCCGGCCGCGCCGTCCTCGGCCAGAAGTTCGGTTTCGACATTGCCGCGAATCGCGTGATGTGCGAGCACCACGCGGTTGATCCGCTCGAAGCTGGCGTCGTCGGCGTCGAACCAGTTGAAGTCGCCGTTGAACACCAGGCGCGCCCCCGGTTCGCGCTCGACCAGGTGCAGCAATGCATCAAGCGCGAACGGATTGCCGTACAGGCCGCCAGCCACATACAGCGCCTCGGCCTCGAGATCGGGCGGCCGCACCAGCGAGTGCGCGCCGTAGCGGTAGGACAAGGGGCAAGTGCGACCCGGGCCCTGCGCAGTACTCTGCAGCACCGCGCTCATGGTGCCGGCCCTGCAGGCATGTGCGGTACGCCTGCCGGTGGAACAATCATCAGCCCTGTATCACCGGCTTGCCGCGTCCCGCCAGTCTTGTCGCGCGCCAGCCAGGCCAGGGCGCCGCGGCCGGCGGCGCGGCCGGTGGCCAGACATGCGGTCAACAGGTAACCGCCGGTCGGCGCCTCCCAATCAAGCATTTCGCCGGCGCAAAACACGCCTGGCAGACTACGCAGCATCAACTGCCCGTCGAGCGCGGCAAAGGTGACGCCGCCGGCTGTGGAGATCGCTTCATCCAGCGGTCGCGGTGCGGCCAGGGTCAGCGGCAAAGCCTTGATCGCGGCCACCATCCGCGACGGTTCGGCGAACCCGTCACGCGGCAGCGTCTCGCGCAGCAGTCCGGCCTTGACGCCGCTGATGCCAAGCCGGCTCTTCAAGTGGCTGGCCAGCGAGCGCGCGCCGCGCGGATGCCGCAGTTCACGCAACACCCGCTCCGCGTCATGCTGCGGCAGCAGATCGAGTTCGATCACGGCAGAACCGTTCACCGCGATCCGCTCGCGCAGACGACCGGACGCGGCATAGATCAAGCCGCCTTCGATGCCGGTTTCGGTGATCATGCATTCACCGGCACGCCGGAACGGTTCGGCAGCGCCATCATCGAATGTGAGCCGAATCGATTTCAGCGGGTGGCCGGCGAAACGGGTTTTGAAATGCGCGCTCCAGACGAGGTCGAAGCCGCAGTTTGCCGGTTTCAGTGGTGCCACCGCGACTTGCCGGGCGGCCAGCCAGGGCACCCAGGCGCCGTCCGAGCCAAGACGCGCCCAACTGGCGCCGCCGAGCGCCAGAACGACCGCATCAGGCCGGCACTCGATGGCGCCGGCAGGTGTGGCGAAAGCGATCGCCCCGGCGCCGTCCCAGCCGGTCCAGCGATGGCGCATGTGGAACACGACGCCGGCGTCACGCAGGCGCTTCTGCCAGGCACGCAGCAGCGGTGCGGCCTTTTTCTCCAGCGGAAACACTCTTGACGAGGACCCGACAAAGGTCTCGATCCCGAGCCCGACGGCCCAGATGCGCACCGCATCGGCGCCAAATTGCGCAAGGCTTGCCTGCAGTTGCGGATTGCGCCCGCCATAGCGCTGCATGAACAGTGCGGCAGGTTCGGCATGGGTCAGGTTGAGCCCACCCTTGCCGGCCAACAGGAATTTGCGCCCGATCGACGGCATGGCGTCATACAGATCAACCTGCGCTCCGCCTTCGGACAACACTTCGGCAGCCATCAGGCCGGCCGGGCCGCCGCCGATGACGGCGACCCGGGCGAGTTGATGATCTGCCACGCTGACGGCGCCGGATCGCGAAAAGCGCTGCGCCGGCCTCAGACCAGCGCACCGCCGCAGGAACTGCCCTGACCCGCGGTGCAGCCATAGCAGTGTTCGCGCACCACAATCGAATTGCCGTCGAGGTCAATGGCGAGGAGGTCGCTCAGGTGGCTGCGCAGGCGGCCTTCAACCTTCAGTGGCAGGCCCAGCATCTGGTTGAAATCGCAGTCGTAGAGATAGCCCTGATAGTCCACCGACACCATCGAGCGGCACATCACGTCTTCAAGGTTCTGCTCGCGATGCGCTGAACGCAAAAGCGCCATGTATTCGTTGAACTTGCCCTTGCTGATCAACATCGAACCGAAACGCTGGATCGGCATGTTGGCGAGGGTGAAGAGCTGGTTGAAGCGAATGCCGAAGGTGTCACCCAGGATCCGCTTGTAGTCGGCTTCCAGCGCTTCCTGGGCCGGCGGCAGGTTCGGGCCTTGCGGGTTGTAGACCAGGTTGAGCGACAGTCCGGAGCCGGGTGCGGCATAACCCAGTGCATTAAGCATGCGAATGCCGGCGATCGAGCGCTCGTAAACACCACGGCCGCGTTGCCGGTCGACCAACTCCTCGGTATAGCAGGGCAACGATGCCACGACTTCGACCTGATGCGCGGCCAGGAACTGCGCCAGATCTTCCTGCCCTGGCTCGGACAGTATGGTGAGGTTGCAGCGATCCATCACCCTGACGCCCAGCGCACGCGCCTTTGCCACCAGATAGCGGAAATCGACATTGAGTTCCGGTGCCCCGCCGGTCAAGTCAAGGGTACCGACCTTGCGTGTCGACAAATAGGCCAGCACCTGATCGATGGTGCTGCGATTCATCATTTCGGTGCGTGTCGGCCCGGCATTCACGTGGCAATGCACGCAAGACTGGTTGCACTTGTAGCCCAGATTGACCTGCAGCGTATCGACACGGCGCCGGGCGATGCCGGGAAAGGTGGTCGCTTCGAGGCGCTCGAGCGTGGCATGCATTGATGAAATCTCCTGGTGCCGGCAACCGGGCCGGCGAATGGCTGCATTATGCGTGGAAACCGGTTAGTCGCCGCAACCGCCAGATTCTTACGCGAGCGGTGCGATTACAGATGCATGCAAGGCGCATGCCGCTGGCAGCCGCCCCGCCCCGGAAACAGCCGCGCCCCGCCCCGGAAACAGCCGCGTCCCGCCCTCAGCGGCTCCGCCCGGCCACCAGCGATACCGCGCCCAGTACCACCGCAAAGCCTGCCAGCTGCAGCCAGGCGATGGTTTCGCCAAGGAACAGCCAGCCCCACAGCAGGCTGAAGCACGGGATCAGGTAGGTGACCGACATCGACACGGTGGGACCGGTGCGCTTCATCAGGCGGTAGTACACCAGGGTCGCGAGCGCGGTGCACACCAGCGACAGCGCCAGCATCGACCACACGACCTTCGCAGGAAGAGGCCAGGCCGCCAGCAACGGCGCCACCCCGAGCGGCGTCGCCAACACCCCGGCGATCAGGCTCTGGAAGATCGCCAGCTCGAACGACGGCCGATGCTTCAGGTGTCGGGCGGCGTAAACCGTGCCGTAGGCGCCGCAGAACGCTGCCAGCAGGGCGCCACCATAGGCCAGCGCGATGCGCGGTGTGAAATCGACCGGCGTGAAGCCGACCACCAAGCCCACGCCGGCAACGCCCAGCACCAAACCCGCAATACGGCGCGCAGCCAGCACTTCCTGCAGCATCCACGCCGACAGCAGGGCGACAAACATCGCCATGGTCGAATTGATGATCGCCAAGGTCGGCGAGTTGAGCGTCAGGGCGGCGGTCGCGATCAGGTACTGCGCCGCGAACGAGGTGAGAAACGACAACACCAGATAACGCGGCCAGAGACGACGGTCGCCCCAGGCCACGCCGGAAATCCGCGCCAGGATCATCAACGCGATCCCGGCCCCGAGCATGCGCGGCGCCACCATGCCCCAGGGACCGACCACCGGCACGATGACGCGGATGAACAGGTAGGAGCTGCCCCAGATCGCACCCAGCAGGATCAGGGCGCCGAGGTCGGCGCGTTTGATTGATAGTTGCATAACCTGAGACAACAACATGCCTGTGGCGAGGCTGTCATGCTTCTGGAACCGATAGATGGCATCGTGGATCGTCTGTAACCGGGCTGCTACCCCGACCGGCGCGAACCCTTATACACCGGAAGCACGCCCGCGCGAAGCGGGACGCTTGCGAAGTCATCTCACGCGCTGCGCGATCTCAATTCACCGTCCTACCAGTCAATGCGTTTGCGGTCCTGGAAAAAACCGCCGGACGGGCCGTCTTCAGGCAAGGTAGCCAGCCATACCGCGGTGTCCGCGCCTTCCTGCGCACTGCGCGGCGCATCGCCGCTCCCCATGTCGGTGGCGACCCAGCCGGGGCAACAGGCATTGATCTTGACCGGCGTGCCGGCCATTTCGGCGGCAAACACTGCGGTAGCCGCGTTCAATGCCACTTTCGAAATCCGGTAGGCCGGCGTGCCGGCGCCGATGCTTGCCATCTGCCCGAGCGCACTCGATACGTTGACCACCCGCGGCCGGCGACTCTTGAGGAGCAGCGGCATCAGGGTCTGGGTCACGCGGATCGGCGCAGTGGTGTTGGTCGCCAGCACCTCATTGATCATGGTCATTTTCATGCGCCGGAGCATCAAGCCGCCATCGGGCATGATGCCGGCGTTGTTGACCAGGATGTCGAGATGCCCGTATTCGAGCGCCAGCCAGAGAGCGAGCGCGTCGACGCTGATCTGGTCGGTGACATCGAGCGGATGAAACCGCACGTCAAGCAGCGCGGCAACGGCCTGCCCCTTCGCTGCATCGCGCGCGGTCAACACGACATCGATGCCGGCCTGCTTGAACTGGCGACAGACCTCGAGTCCCAGGCCACGGTTGGCGCCAGTGACGACGGCGACGGGTTGATCACTCATGGGAAATTTTTCCGGCAGGGTCGAAAGTGGGGTCGGGATTGTATGACGCCCGGCAGGTGCACTGGAAAAGCGGCACAAATGCCGATCTCATTGGCCGCTCTTGGCCAGTGCGTCGGCAGTATCTTTGCAGGCAATCCAACCCCGATGACACCGACCCCATGTCGAACCTGCGCTATTGGTCGTTTCCCGTTGCTGACGCCAAGGCGGCGGTCATGATGACGACCGGCTCGCACACCGAAGTCGCGCTGGTCGAACTGACCGCACTGCCGCACTTTCTTGCCCAATTGGACAGCATGCGCCCGTTCAGCGCGCCGCCCGCCGTCGATCAAAAACCGCCGCCGCGCCGCGTGGCCGGCAAGACAGCGCGCAAGCGCCCTACTTGAAGAGCGTCAGCACGCCGGTGTAGCCATACAGGCGGTTGCGCGCTATCTCGCCGTTGGCGAAAAAGCCGATCAGCGGTATGTCGCCAAGATGCTCGCGGATGAGCTTCAATTCAGCGCCGCGCTCGCCGAACATGCTCTCGCCGCGCCCGACACAGGCGTGATAGAGCGCCGCCTTGGGCCGTTCGGTGAGATCGTCCTTGAGTTCATAAATCATGCGCAACAGATCGTTGCGCGCCGACTGCGCGTCGCGCCGGCAGAACAACACCGTGCTGCCGGTGGTGACGCTGTCGCCGATGGCGATCAGCTTGTTTTCCGGATCGATGCCGACCAGGTTGCGCACCATGTAGTCGTCGCCGCCGCCTGCGACTTCGGCGCCCGGCACGACGATGCCGACGAAGGTGTCGCGCGCGGCGGTGCGCAGGCCTTTCAAATCGCACCCGAGTTCCTCGAGCATCACCTCGAGCGCAGGCCGGTTGTCGATGGTGACGACGATATTGCCTTCGGCCTTGGTGACCGCATGGCGGGCGCCGATCGGCGTGCAGCCTTGCGTCAGGCGGGTGGCGATCGCCACCTCCGACGACAACACCACGCCTGAAATGCCGCCGGCGACCACCGCATTGGCGAACTGCACGGTGGCACCGCGGCTGGAAGACAAGCCGCCGGCCAGATAACCGCTGGTCACCTTGCCGGCCATGTCTTCGATCAACTCGTCGATGTCCGGCGTATGCGGATCGGCGTGGACGATCGCGAAATAGGCGGCATCGGCCCCGCTGGCGGTCTTGCTGCCTGCCCTGGGCGGGCGCGCATTGCCTGAAAACACGGTGTGCGATGCGGCCGGCAACGGGCAGGTCATGAAGCCCACCGCCGGTTCGTCGAAATACTCGGTCCCGGTGGCGCAAATGCCGATGCCGACGGTACCAACCCAGTCGGAAACGCCGGTGCGGTTCCTGGCGATGGCCAGGATTTCCGCGGCATACGGCACGAACGCCTCGGTCATGTAGACAAACCCAAGCGTCCCGCCAGGCATGACCGTGGCCAGCGCCTGGTCGGTCGCGGTCTTCCAGTCCGGGTGGCCGGCGTGGCCGAGTTGCCAGCGGTTCATGCTTTGCCGCGCGATTTCTTGGCAGCGACCTTGCGCGTGCTCGCCGGCGCCTTGCGGGTCCCTGCTTTGGCTGACGTCGATGTGGCCGGCGCGACTGCCGACATGCCTTTGACGAATTCCGACTGCAGTGCCTGCATCCAGCCGGTCGGGTCGGGCCAATTCAAGGCATTGCCAGCGTCCGCCGCGGCGACCGGCGGGTCCGGCGCGACTGGCGCAGGTGGCGGCGGGCTCGTCACGAGCGCAGGCGCTGCCGGCGCCGGCGCCGGCATGCCGAACGGAAACTGACCGAAGCCGGGCGGCGCGAATCCCGGCTGGCCGAACGCCTGCGGCGCAGCAGGTTGCTGCGCGAATCCGGACGGCGCCGTGTTGCGCATCGCTTCGGTTGCCTGTGCAACGAACGCGGCGCCAGGAGAAGACTTGAAACTCTTGATCGCCTGCAACTGCATTTCCAGCCCGTTGACCTGCAGGCTCAGCATGTTCAGGTTGATTTCCAGCCACTGCCGGATCTGCTTCAACTCGCCCAGGCGTTTTTCGAGTTCTTCCGGCGCGAATGACGGCATGCCGGGCGCCAGCGCGGCGCCCGGGCCGAACCCCGGAATGCCCATCTGGCCCCAGAGGTTCTTGACGAACTCGAACGGATCGGGCGGATTGGACATGACTGGCACCTGGCAGGTCGAAAGCACATGATTCTACGCCGCGCGCAAATGCCCCCACCGCGCCGCCCGCCAGCGGCGTCAGACTGCGGCAACGCTCTTGCGTGCCGCGTCGATAGCTGCAACGATCCGATCGCTGTCGCCAAGCTCCTTCATCAGGAGCAGCGCTACGCGTGCGAGAAACAATTCCGCCTGGTCCGGCCCCAATGCCGTCATCGCGCGGCAGGTTTCGGTGTAGACATGGTCGAGTTCTTCGGCATCAAGCATCAGTTTCCTCCGAGCGCGCCCTTGACCGCGCGCCTGACGGCGGCGGCATCGAGCGCCTGCCAGCGCGCCAGCACGTGGCCATCCGGCCGCACCAGGTAATACGCTTCGGGCCGCGCCCCGTAGAGTGGAAACAGCTCGCCCGAACGGTCCCACGCGCCGGCCCTGGCGTCGCGTACCGGCGCGATCCAGTGCACCGCCACCGGCACCGGCAGGCCGGTCAGGTCAGGGGCGGGCCGGGTACCGGTGAAGCATAGAAGGGCGAACCGCGGCCCCAGCAGATCGGTGAGGTGTGCCGGCAGGCCATCCCGTTCCAGCGGACATTCGGCGAGCGTCGCGCCAGGTTTCGGCCCGGCGCCGAACGGGTCGCAATCGGGCAACGCCAGCGCCGAGGCGCCGTAGCTGATGGCGCTCGACTGGCGCGGATTGACCAGGGTGGCGAAGAACGGGTCGGCTACCGCCAAGCCGAGCGCCGCTTCGCGCATCAGTTCGAATGCATGCGAGGGCGGCGCCATGAAATCGGTGCTCTTGGCGGCGGCGCGGATGTTTTCGCGGGCGGCGAACACCCGCTCGTCGGAATAGGTCTCAAGCAATGGTTCATCGGCCCGGCCGTCGATCACATGCGCCAGCTTCCAGGCCAGGTTGTGCGCATCGTCGATTCCCGAATTCATGCCGCGCACACCGAAAATCGGCACCAGATGGGCGGCGTCGCCGGCGAACAGAACGCGCCCGTGCTTGTACTGGTCGAGCGTCAGGCAATTGGCCTTGTAGGAAGAAATCCATACCGGTTCCCACGGCGCGGTCTCGCCGATCCAGTCGAGATGGGCCTTGACCCGCGGCAGCACGTTTTCCGGTTTGACCGCCTCCACCGCATCTTCGTCGTCGCGCAATTGATAGTCGATGCGCCAGATGTCGCCAGGCTGCTTGTGCACCAGAATGGTCGAACCGGGGTTGGTCGGCGGATCGAACCAGGCGCGACGCTCGGTCGGATAGCTGCTTGGCAGGTGGATATCGACAATGATGTAGGTGCCTTCGTACTGGCTGCCCGAAAAGCGCAGGCCCATCTGGCTGCGCACGATGCTGCGCGCGCCGTCGCAGGCCACCAGCCAGTCGGCGGCCAGGCGATAGGCGCCGGCGGGCGTCTCGAGCGACAGCATCGCGCCGTCGCCGCCGGCGTCGAAGCCGGTGAGCCGGGTCTGCCAGCGAATCTCGATCATGCCCGCGTGGCGGGCCTCGATGATGTCGGCCAGATCCTGCTCGAAATAACACTGCTCGAGATTGACCATCGGGTAATACTTCTGCCGCCTGTCCATCGGCATCTCGAGCCGGTACACCGGGGTTTCGCGGTAATAGCTGGTGCCTGCGGTCCATGGCAGGGCCTTGTCGAGCACCGGCTTGATGGCCCCGAGCTGCGCGAGAATTTCCTGCGAGCGACGTGAAATGCAGGCGGCGCGACTGCCATGCGACACACTGTCGTCGGCCTCCAGCACCAGCGAACGAACGCCGTGCCTGGCCAGGCCCAGCGCGAGGGACAGGCCGACCGGCCCGCCGCCGACGATCGCCACCGGATGGCGGGCCGGCTCGGTGTCGCCAACCAGCGCCGGCAAGCGGGCCGGATACTTGCGGTAGGTGAAGTATTCGTACACGGTGAATTCAGATCAGTTTGTTCGGCAGCCAGGTCGCCAGCCAGGGAAACAGGCAAATCAGGAACAGACGCACGAAATCGGCCAGCGCGAATGGCAGGATACCGCGCACCACGGTGGTCATCGGCAGGTTGCCCACGCCCTGGATCACGAACAGGTTGATGCCGACCGGCGGCACGATCATGCCGATCTCGCACACCGTGATCAGCATCACGCCAAACCAGATCGGGTCAAAGCCGAGCGCGGTCACCAGCTTGAACACCGGCGCCACCGTCAGAAGGATCATCGATATCTCGTCCATCAAGGCGCCCAGGATCACGTAGAACACCATCAGCACGAAAATCACCATCCAGCGATTCCAGCCGAGGTTCTTCACATAGTCGACCAGAAAATCGGTCAGGCCGGTCGATTCGACGAAAAAATTGAAAATGTTGGCGCCTATCAGGATGGTGAAGATCATGCCGGTGGTCAGCCCGGTCTCCGCCAGCGAGGTCTTCAGGGTTTCGCGCGTCAGGTTGCCGGTGGCCCAGGCCATGAAGGCGGCGCCAAAGGCGCCGACCGCGGCCGCCTCGGTGTCGGAAAACCAGCCAAAGTACAGCCCGCCCAACACCACGCCGAACAACAGCAGCACCTTCCAGACATCCTTGAGCGACACCAGACGTGCCGGCCAGCCGCTTTTCGGGCCGGCCGGCCCGGCCAAGGGGTTGCGCGCAACCGAAAACCACACCGCGCCCATGTACAAGAGCATGCCGAGGATGCCCGGCAGGATGCCCGAGAAAAACAGCTTGCCGATCGACTGTTCGGTCAGCAATCCGTAGATCAGGAACAGGATCGACGGCGGAATCATCACGCCCAGGGTGCCGCCGGCGGCCACCGAGGCCGCCGCCAGGCTGTCGGAATAGCCGAGCCGGCGCATTTCCGGGAGCGCCACCCGACCCATGGTGGCGGCTGTCGCGATGCCGGAACCACAGATCGCGCCGAAGATGGCGCAGGCGCCGATGGTTGCCATCGCCAGGCCGCCGCGCAAATGCCCGATGAATGCGGCCACGAAGCTGTAGAGGGCGCGGCTCAAGCCGGCATGCGCGGCAAATACGCCCATCGCCACGAACAGCGGCACGATCGACAGCGAATAAGGAAACGCCGCGTCGAAAGCCGCGCGCCCGAGCATGAAGCCGGCCGCGTTCCAGCCATTGGTGATGGTGACGCCAATGACACCGACCACGCCCATCGCGATCGCCACCGGCAGGCGCAGCATGATCAGCAGGATCACCACGCAAAAGCCCGCAAGTCCAAGGACCGGCCCGCTCATCGGGCTTCAATCACCAGGAAACTCATTGCTGCTTTTCCCAGAACACCCCGGACCCGTCAATTTGCTGGATCGGTTCGCGAATGCCTTGCGCGGCGCGAAAATCTTCGACCGCCGCGCGGCACATCTCCAGAACGTAATCGTCGATGATGATGAAGCCGCCCGGCGATACCTTGTGATAAAGGGCGACCAACGCATCCATCGTCGATTCGTACATGTCGCCATCCAGCCGCAGCACGGCGAGCGCGCCGATCGGTGCGACATGCAAGGTGTCCTTGAACCAGCCCTTGAGAAACCGCACCTGGTCGTCGAGCAGGTCGTAGCGGGAGAAATTTCCCCGCACCTCTTCCAGCGAAACCGCAAGCTGGGCGGCGCTGTGCAGGTTGTTGCCGGCATCAAGCGGATAGCGTTCCGCATCGGGACGCGGCAGGCCCGCGAAGGAATCGGCAACCCAGACCCTGCGATCGGCGATGCCGTAAGCGGCCAGGACCGCACGCATCATGATGCTGGCCCCGCCGCGCCATGCGCCGGTCTCGATGAAGTCGCCCGGCACCCGGTGGACGACGGCGTATTCACACAGACAACGCAGATTGAACATGCGCTCCTGGCCGATCATCGAGTGCGCCTGCGACGGCCAGTCGTTGCCCAGGCGGCGGCGCGTTGCATCGAACGGCGCCGCCGGTTGCGGCCATGCCGACGCATCTTCGTAAATGGTGTTGATCAGGCACTTCTGCATCATGCCCAAGTACAAGCCGCGGGCACGATCGAGCTCGGTCGGATCAGGTGCCGCCACCGCGCCGACGACAGGTCGCGCCGCCGGTCGTTCCTGCGATGCGTTCATCATGGATTCCCTTTCCCGCGCGCCTTCAGAATCCGCCGTCAGGGTCAAACTTCGGCCGCCGCTTCTCCCTGTGGCTGGCCACGCCCTCATGCACATCGGGCCCGGCGAATCCCATGAATTCCAGTGCCAGCGAGGAGTCGAAGGTCGGGCCCATCATGCGCAGCCAGTTGTTGAGGGCGTACTTGGTCCAGCGAATCGCCGACTGCGAGCCGGCGGCCAGCCGGCCTGCGACTTCGAACGCCTTGGCCACCAGTTCGCTTTCGTCGACCGCCAAGGCCACCAGCCCGATGCGTTCGGCTTCTTCGCCGCTGACCGGTTCGCACAACATCAGGTAGTACTTGGCCTTCGCCATGCCGCACAACAGGGGCCAGATGATCGCCGCATGGTCGCCGGCGGCGACGCCCAGCCGGGTATGGCCGTCGACGATGCGCGCGTTTTTCGCGGCAATCGGAATGTCGGCCAGCAAGCCGGCGACCAGGCCCGCGCCCACCGCCGGCCCGTGCATTGCCGAGACGATCGGCTTGTCGCAGTTGATCACGTTGTAGACCAGGTCGCGCGCCTCTTTCCAGACCCTGGTCCGCACCGCGAAATCATTCGCCATGTCGGTCACCAGCCCGAAGTCGCCGCCGGCTGAGAAGCCCTTGCCTTCGCCGCGCAAGATCGCCACCCGCGCATGCGGGTCGTCGGAAATGTCGCGCCAGACGGTAGCCAATTCCCGGTGACCGGAATGATCGGCGGTGGCGAGCTTGCCAGGGCCGCCCATGATGACCTCGACGATGCCCTGGTCGTGGCGGCGAATGGTCAAGGTCTTGTAGTGGTCATAGCGATTCATATTTTCCTGCGTCCTTGCCAGTAGGGTTCCTTGAGCAGATTCTTCTGAATCTTGCCGATCGGGGTTTTGGGGAATTCGGTGACAAATTTGATCAGGCGCGGCCGTTTCAGACGCGCCAGCTTCGACTCGCAATGGGCGATGACTTGCGCTTCGGTCAGCGCGGCGCCTGGCTTGAGCGAGAGGTAGGCGGCCGGCAATTCGCCGAACTTCTCGTCGGGCATGCCGAACACCGCGCATTCGGCGACCTCCGAGAGCTGGTAGATCACGTCCTCGATTTCCTTCGGGTAGACATTCTCGCCGCCGGAAATGAGCATGTCCTTGGCGCGGTCGAGCAGGGTGATGAAGCCATCCTCATCGATGGTGCCGACGTCGCCGGTAAAGCCCCAGCCCGGCAGCTTGTCGGGATGCTTGTAGAAGGCGGCGGTCTGCTCGGGTTCGTTGTAGTACTCAAGCATCAGATTATCGCCGCGCGAGGCGATTTCGCCGATCGCGCCTGGTCCGACCCGCTCGCCCGCAAGATCAAACAGCCCGACATCGACATTGAACGCCTGGCGCCCGATGCTGCCGAGTTTTTGCGGCAGGTACCAGTCGCGCAACGAGGTCAGCACACCCATCTCGCTCTGGCCATAGATCTGCGTCAGCTGCAGTTGCGGCAGGCGTTCGCGCAACGCGATCTGGACCCAATCGGGCATCGGTGCGCCGGCAAAGGAAAGTTTGCGCCAGGTCGCAAGTTTCGCCGTATCGAAGCCCGGGTGACTGACCAGCGCGTTGGCCTGGGTCGGCACCATGAAGGCCGCGCTGACGCCGTCGCGCAGGCAGCACGCCATGAACTTTTCCGGCGACCAGGGGGTGACGAAGGTGCAGGTGGCGCCGACCAGCATGGCCGGCTGGAACATGATGTTGAGCGCCGCCACGTGGAACATCGGCGTGACGATCGCCACCACGTCACGTTCGTCCAGCGCTTCCTCGACCGCCACGGTATGCGCGGTCAGCGCACGCGCGCGGTGGCTCGCGAGCACGCCTTTCGGCCGGCCGGTGGTGCCGCCGGTGTAAGTCATGCAAAAGGGATCGCGTTCGTCAATCGCGAGTGCGGGCGCATGCCCCGGATATGCATCGGCAAAGGTCCCGAACGCGATCGCCGCTGCCGGCGCCGCGCCGGCACCGATGCGAATCAATGTGCGCAACTGCGGGCAACGCGGCGCCACCGCCGCGACCTTGTCGCCAAACTGCGCATCGAAGATCAGAATTTGCACATCAGCGCGCGCCAGCACCCATGCCAGCTCATCCGGTGCATACAACACAGAGAGGTTGACCAGCACCAGGCCGGAACGCGCCGCGCCGAAGAACACCAGCGGATATTCGGCCAGGTTGCGCGACAGGATCGCCACCTTGGCGCCCTTGTCCAGGCCTTGCGCCAGCAGCGCGTGGGCGAGACGATTGGCCGCGCGGTCGAGGTCGGCATAGGTGATGCGACGCTCGTCGCAAATCACCGCCACCTTGTGCGCAAAGCGCTCGGCCGAGCGGCGCAGCATGTCTCCGGCCAGCATCGCCTAAGCCCCTTGCGCGGCGCCACGCACGGCGCGCCGCCAGTGCGCAAACACCAGGCCTGCGCATGCCAGTACCGACAGCACGCAGCCGAACAGCAGCGGCAGCCAATACCAGACGATCGGAATGCCGATGGTGGTCGACTGGTCGCGGTTCACATAGGCCTGCAGGGCGGCGGCGCCGGCATACCAGGTCACCGCCGCCATGAACAGCGCACCCGCCAGGCTCCACACGCCCATCAGCGCGCTGTTGATGCGCGGCGGCAAATGACTGGTGATGAAGTCGACATCGATGTGCGCTTCACGCATGAAGGTGTACGGAATGCACATGAACGCGCAGGCCATCACCATCAACTGGGTGATGTCGACCATGCCTGCCAGGTTCAGGTTGGTGAAGCGACGGGTGGCGATGTCGCCGACATTCAATACCGCGCACAACAGCAGCAAGGCCACGCCCAGGTAGGCGCAGCGGCGCGTGAATCGCTCAAGCCATTGCATGGTCGCGGATCGGCTTCATGCCTGGCGCGGCGGCCGGGTGGCCACCCGCCGGCCTCAGGCTTTCTGGAACTTCGCCACCTGGCGCTGCATCTCGATGTAGATCTCGCGCGCGTTCTTCACGCCCTGACCCTCGAACTCCACCATCGCCCTGTTGAACATCGGCACCAGGGTGCGGTCCCATTGTTCGCGGCCGGCTTTATCGAGTGTCACGATGGTGCTGTTGCGCGCCTGTGCCGCGGCCTTGCCGGCCTTGTCCCAGCTGTCCCACCAGCCCTGGACTTTCGCCAGCAGCGCCTCGCCGGAGGCGGCATCGATGACCTTTTGCACGTCCTTGGGCAAGGAATTGAATTTCTTTTCGCTGATCGCGAACCAGAATGACGCGGTATAAAGCTGCGCGTCGAAATGAAATTTGGTGACTTCATCGATCTTGAAAGCGCGCACCGGGTCCCACGGAAAAGCCGCGCCGTCAAGCACGCCTTTCTGGATGTTCTCGTAAGCCTGCCCGGGCGGCATGCCAACCGGCGTGGCGCCGAAAAACTCGAGCATCGATGAAACGGTGGGGGATGGGGTGCGAATGCGCAGGCCGCGCAGATCCTCCGGTTTTTCGATGCGCCGGTCCTTGGTGTGGATCAGGCCACCGTTGTGGGTCATCAACAGCAGGGGCTTGAGGCCCTTGTAGTCTTCCTTCAAATACTTCGGATACAGATTCCACAAGGCACGCGAGCCGGCCTCGGCGGTCTTGACCAGAAACGGCATTTCGACGATGGTCGAGCGGGTCATGCGTCCACGCGGGATGCCGCACAGCCCGAAGCCGATATCGGTCACCCCGTTGAGTACCTGGTCAAGCTGATTCTGCGCTTGCCCGAGTGAGGAATTGGCGGCCGAAATCTGGAACGTGACAGCGCCATTGGTCTTGGCTTCAATCTCGCGGGCCCAGGGCTCGATGAATTCGCGCTGCAACCCGTGCAGCGCCGGCACGTAGTGGGCCACCTTGAGCGTGATCTTCGATTGCGCGCGAACGATCGCGGGAAAGCCACCGACAACGCTGGCGGCACCGGTCTTGAGAAAACGGCGGCGGGTATGGTGCATCTTGTCTCCTTCGGGCGCCGCGGGCGCGGCGCATGGGCTTGATGGAAAGCTGGAACAAAGCCCCTATGGCGATTATGCCATTGCCCCTGCCAACATCGGCATTCAGTCAAACAGCTTGACGATCGCCTCCCAGCGATTGGGGAACAGGTTGAGCGTCCCGGGCTTGTCGGCGGTCAGCACATCGTAGTCGATGGCAAGGAACTCGGCGACGATTTCGTCGTAACGATCGGCCAGCACGGACGAGGCGGGATCGAGGCCGCGCACCATGCCAAGACCGGTGGGCGCCAGGGCCAGGGTATTGACCTGCAGATCCGGGCGATATTTCTTGAGGATCAGGATCAGGCGCCAGATATCGCCGCTCCAGAACATGCTGGTCGTCACTTCGCGCCCGGCGGTTGCGCGGTTGAGCGGGTAGCAGTCGTGAATCAGGATCGTCGAGTCGCTCGCACACAGCCGTTCCATGTTGATGAAGTCACGCAAGGCGAACTCGAACCTGTGCATGCCGTCAATGAATCCGAGAGCCAGCGGCCGACCGCCGAACAGCGTGTGCGTGCCGCGGCTGGCGAAAAAATCATCGCTGGTCATGACCTCGACGACAACATGCGGCGATACCGGGTGCAAGATCTGCGGCGCCGGATCGACCCCGATCGCCTCGGTGCCGGGAGCAACCAGTGCCAGTGACATGCCCTGAAAGACGCCGATCTCGAGATAGGTGGCAGGCTTCAGGAATGGATGGAGGCGCCGCATGAAAGCCACGTAGTCGTCACCCGGCAACTCGAGCCGGGCCCAGTAATGGTGCGCCGGCGACACAGTGGGCGCCAGCTCGCAGGCTCGCGCAGCGGCAACCCGGGCAGCTTCGATCGAACCGAGCGCCGCCAGCGCGACAGATTCCTGGTACGAATACTCGGGATTATCCGGATCGAGTTCGCGCGCGGCGACAAAGCGCGCAAGCGCCAGCGGCAGATTGTCCTGCCGGAAGGCGCAAAAGCCGGCATACAGCCACGCTTCCGGCAACTCCGGCCGGGCGGCAACGAGATTTGCAAACCCGGCTTCGGCATCATCCAGATCGCCACGCTCATAGGCGGCGTGGGCGAGCGCGAATCCGTGTTCGTAAGCAGCGCTGGCGGATTTGCGCCGCAAGGAGTGCAGGAACTTGGCGAGCATTCGAACCCTGGCGCGGACCAAAGGCCTTCAGTTGATCAGCCGCACAGTCTAAGTCATAGCGCCGCGGCCGCCTGACCGGCAGCCACGCAAACCTCTGCAAAGAATTGGATCGCGGCCTGCCGCTCAAGGGCGCGCGAGACGCGCGTCGTCCGGGACGCGAAGGTCGGGAAAGCGCTGCATGAAACGCTGCAGGCTGGCGTCCGCTTCGCCATGCCGCCCGGCACGCCGTTGTGCAATGATGCGTCTGAGCCACTCCTCCGGCAGCAGCCGCGCTTCCACCATCGCGCCCAATTCGATGTTGGCGGCATCCGCCGAGTCTGCGTTGGCGAGTGCCTTGGCCCGTGCCGCAGTCGCCGGCTCTGCGCGCCGCTCCGATGCTCCGGTCTGGTCTTGCGATGGTGCTGCCGCCATCGGCGGTTTGGCCGCCGGCGCCACGAACAAAGGCGGTGGCCGAGCGGCGACTGGCGGTGGCGCTGCGGCGGCTGGCGGCAGCGCTGCGGCGGCTTGGGTTGGCGGTGCGGCCGCTGGCGATGGCGGTCGCGGCGCCGCTGCGATCTGTGGAAGCGCACTCGCAGCAGGTGCCGGCATCACCGGCGGCGCGCTCGACGTCGCGGCTCCGGCTTGTGCCGCGGCATCCGCTTTCGTCACGTCCGCCCGCTCGCGCAAAGCAGGAATTTCCTGTGCTGCGTCGCGGGCGACACGCGCCTCGGCTTGGGGCAGCGGATCGGGCATCCGCGCCAACGGCGCGGTGCCGGGCGCCGTTGGCGCCGGCGCAGCACCGGTGTTGGCTGCGCCGCGCTTGAACGCCTGATCGACGCGCAAATCGCGAGCGGCGCCAGGCGGGTCGCCGGTCGCCGATTCGGACCCGGCGCCGCGCTTGGCTTCCGGCAATGCCACCGGCCGCTCCGCTCGGTGCGATTCGGCGGTGGATTCCTTCTTTACGCCCGGACCAAGCGCAGGCGGTGCGGCGGACTCAGTCGGGGTCGCAGTCGCCGGCGCGGCGTTCTCCGGCACTTTATCTGACGGACTTGCCACCTTGTCGCCGCCGGCGTCGGTGTGAGCCGCGGGTTGCAAGTCCGGCCGCTCCACCGCCACACGCAGTACCACGCCCAGGCCCAGCACCACACTGGCGGCCAGGGCCAGCGGCGCCCCCCATCTGCGCTGCCACGTATTGCGCGCCGGTGCTGCAGCCCGATGTGCAGCGGCGCGAATGAGCGCATCAAGCGCCGTCGGCGGCGCCTGGTCCGATGCCGCGCGATAGCGCTGCGACAACTCGGGGTCGCGCTCCTGGCTCATCTGAATTCCTTCATGCCGTTGCGCAGGCGCGCCATCGCGTAGCGCAGGCGGCTCTTGACTGTCTCGATACCGGCGCCGGTGGCTGCCGCGATCTCGGCCAGACTCAGCCCGCCTTCCTCCTGCAGCAGGAATGCTTCGCGTTGCGCTGCCGGCAAGGCTTCTACCTGACTCAGCAACTCGCGCGCCGCCTGCCGCGCCGCGGCCGCCGATTCCGGCCCGGGCGCAGCGTCGGCGAGTGCAGGTTCCGGTTCATCTTCCCCGGTTTCCAGCGCCACCAGTTCCACCACACTGCCGCGTCGGTAATGGTCGATCAGGCGGTTGTGTGCCATCCGATACAACCAGGTGGCGAATCTGGCCTCGACGACATAACTGGTGCGGGCGCGGATCAGGTTCATCCAGAGGTCCTGAAACAATTCCTGTGCCAGCGCCTCGTTGCGCAGGCTGCGCAAAAAATAGCGGTAGGTACCACCGGAGTGATGCGCGTAGAGGCGGTCGAACGCCGCCGCATCGCCGCCTGCGTAGGCCAGCATCAACGCGCAATCGGGATCCGTTGCCGGCTCGCTGGCGGCAATCGAATCGATATCGGCTTCATCGCCACCGGGGGCCGAGGTGGCGATCATGCGCGAAAGCGCCGGCGCATGTCCGCCTGACCACCCGAAGCCGACATCAGCATCAGTCGCAGCAGCGCAGGTGAATTCGCAATCCATGCAGACATGAACGCATGGCCGGTGCGAAAAGGGTTAACCGGCCCCTGGCGCAGCAGGGGTCGGCGCGGGCGCCGGGGTTTCAGCCACGTCAGGCAGGTTCGGCGCGGCGGCAGACGCATCCGCTTCCACCTCGCCTGCCGCAGGTGCTTCCGCGATTTGCCCAGCCGCGTCTGCGGCAGGCGCTTCGGGGTTCCCCGAAACCAAGCCGCCGGACGGGAACGCCGCCGGCGCGGCGGTTTCCGTGTCGTCAACCGCGGCGCCGGGTGCGCGGCGGCGGCGCAGTGAGGTGACTTGCTGGTCAATGGCGCCGAACACGGTGTTACCGGCGCCATCGAAGGTCTCGATGCGCACGCGGTCACCGTACTTCATGTAATCGGTGCGCGCTTTGCCGAGCCTGCCTTTTTCGTCGGCGCAATCCAGCGCCTCGCGCGCGCGCAATTCCGCGATGCAACCCACATTGCCTCCCGAGGAAACAGTGCCGGAGCCGATGATGGTGCCGGCCCTGAGGTTGCGGGTTTTGGCGGCATGGGCGATCAGTTCGGCAAACGTGAAGCGCGTACCGATGCCGGCATTGGTGGCCATGAAGCGCACGCCGTTCCAGTCGACGCTGACGCCCAGATGCGCAAGCCCGTCGCTCCAGGCCTCGCCGATTTCGTCCGGCGTGATCGCCAGCGGCGCAAAACCGGTCGCCGGCTTGCTTTGCAGGAAGCCGAAACTCTTGCCCAGTTCCGCGCCAATCAGATTGCGCAGCGACCAGTCGTTGACCAGCACCAACAGTCGCACATGGTCGAGCGCATCGTCGCGCCGTACCTGCATCGGCGTGTCGCCCAGCACGACGCCGAGTTCGGGTTCGAAATCGATGCCCCAGTGCTCCTCGGCGAAGACGGCAGCATCGCAGGGCCCGAGAAAGTCGTCGGACCCGCCCTGATACATCATCGGCTCGCGCCACAGATTGTCGGGCAGCTTGCCGCTGAAGGCGCGGGTCAGGAGTTCGACATGCTGTTCATACACTGATCCATCGAGCCATTGGTGGGCGCGCGGCAGCGGCGCCATGCAATTGGCCGGCACGAATTCGAACGGCCGCTTCGCCCGGCCGCTGCCGAGCTGAAGCGATAGTTCTTCAAGCTGCGGCGCGATGAAGCTCCAGTCGTCGAGCGCGCGCTGCATAGTGGGCGCGATGCCATCGGCCAGATGGGCGGTCTTGAGGTCGCGCGAGACAACAGCCAGCATGCCGTCGCGCGAACCGTCCTTGAGAGTGGCAAGTTTCATCGGTGATCAAGCCGGCGCAGCCAGTGGCGGCGCCGAACAGCTGAAAAACGCGATTGTCGCGCAAATGCCGGCTGCCGGCGCCAGCCCCGCTGCCGCTGTTCAGGCCGGAATTGCTTCCAGCGCCTGTTCAACCTCACCAAGCTTGTGGTCTTCAATCCCGTGCGCGCGCAAGCCGCCCGCTGTCAGTGCAAGATAGTCGGCACAGCGGCCATGCAGGCCGCTGGCACCGGCAATGCAACGGGCGGCGTCCTGCGTACTGAGCTTGCCGGCGTAGGCGACGCTCTTGTGGTTGATCACGAACGCAATCGCCGCCACCGCGCCGAAGGGCGTGTTCGCCTTCACCCAGGTTGGGACATACGCGCCCGTGACCATTTCGCGCCGCCATAACAGGCGCAGTTCTTCCTGTACTTGCGATTGCGCGATGCGGTACGCCAACCCGGCGCAGGAGCCGCCGTGATCCAGACCGAGCACCAGACCCGGCTGTTGAGGCGTGCCGCGCCCGATGCGCGACCACAGGCAAAACGAACGATGCAGTCCATATACCCTCGCCAGCCGCTTGTCGGCGAAGTGGAACAGCGGGTTCCAGATCAGCGACCCATAGGCAAACACCCAGACGTCGCCCGGCGGCACACTCGACAGCACGCAAGCCAGGGAGTGATCAAGTTGGCGGTCGCTCCAGGTCACCGCACCCATCTCTGTTTTGAGGTATGCCGCACGCAAGGAGCCCGTGGCCAGGTCTTCGCGACACAATGGGCGGCCAAAATGCGGATGAGGGTGGGACGTGCGGGCGATCATGATCGATGTCTGCTTGCGCTGTTAAAACTTACAACGCAAACATCGTGCCCGTCGTTGACTCCGCTGGCCATGCGCAACGCCTTTTTTGCCGCAATGTTCGGCCAATCACGGCGGACCTGCCGCCCCAAAACAGGCCGGCACGACATTGCGGCTCGCTTATCTCCCGCGCGTCTGGGCGCGCGCCAGCGCCGCGGCGATCGGGTTGGTCGGCGGCGGTGCCGATGTTGCCACCGCGCGCACACGCGCCGGCGTCGGCGCACTCGACGCACCCCGCCCATGGCTGCGCGCAGCGGCATCCACCGGCTTTTCGGACAGACGCATGGTCAGCGCCACCCGTTGCCGCTTCAGGTCGATTTCAAGAACCCGGACCCGCACCACCTGGCCTGCCTTGACCACTTCATGCGGATCGCGCACGAATTTTTCGGCCAGCGCGGAGATATGCACCAGCCCATCCTGGTGCACGCCGATGTCGACAAAGGCGCCAAAGTTGGCAACATTGGTCACCACGCCCTCAAGCAACATGCCGGGCTTGAGATCGGCCAGGGTGTTGACACCGTCCTGGAATTTCGCGGCCTTGAACTCGGGGCGTGGGTCGCGGCCGGGCTTTTCAAGTTCTTTAAGTACGTCAACGACAGTTGGTACGCCAAAGCGTTCGTCCGCATACTGCGCCGGCACCAGTTTTCTGAGCGTCGCGGTATCGCCGATCAATGACTGGATGTCGCGCCCCTGTTCGGTCAGGATTTTCCGGACCAGCCCGTAGGCTTCGGGATGCACGCTGGAGGCATCCAGCGGATTGCCACCGTTGGAGATGCGCAGGAACCCGGCGGCTTGTTCAAACGCCTTGTCGCCCAGCCGCGGCACCTGGCGCAGTTGCTCGCGGTCGGCAAAGCCGCCGTGCGCATCGCGAAACCCGACAATGGCCGCGGCGATGCCGGCTGACAACCCCGACACGCGGGCCAGCAGCGGCACCGACGCGGTGTTGAGGTCGACACCGACGCCATTGACGCAATCCTCGACCACCGCATCGAGGCTGCGCGCCAGCCGCGCCTGGTTGACGTCATGCTGGTACTGCCCGACGCCGATCGATTTCGGATCGATCTTGACCAGCTCGGCCAGCGGATCCTGCAGGCGCCGCGCGATCGATACCGCGCCGCGCAGGCTGACATCGAGCTGTGGAAACTCGCGGGCGGCGAATTCGGAAGCCGAATAGACCGACGCGCCAGCTTCCGACACCATGATTTTCGACAGCCCGGCGTCCGGCAAAGCAGCCATCAGCTCGGCGGAAAGACGGTCGGTTTCGCGCGAGGCCGTGCCGTTGCCGATGGCGACCAGTTCGACCCGGTGCGCGCGTACCAGCTGCGTCAACACCGCCAACGCACCGGCCCAGTCGCGCCGCGGTTCATGCGGGTAGATGGTGGCGGTAGCGGCGAGTTTGCCGGTCGCATCGACCACCGCGACCTTGACGCCGGTGCGCAAGCCGGGATCGAGCCCCAAGGTCGCGCGCTGACCCGCCGGCGAGGCAAGCAGCAAATCCTTCAGGTTGGTGGCGAACACGCGGATCGCCTCTTCCTCGGCGCGCTCGCGCAGGGCACCCATCAATTCGGTTTCGAGATGCAAGGCGCACTTCACGCGCCAGGTCCAGCGCACGGTGTCGGCAAGCCATTTGTCGGCCGCGCGGCCGCGGTCGCGAATCGCAAAACGCGCGGCGATGCGTTGCTCGCACGGGTTGTGCGGCGCGCTCCAGTCGGGCCGTTCGGCTTCGCTATCCAGCCTGAGCACCACCGACAACACCTCTTCGCGGCGGCCGCGAAACAAGGCCAGCGCGCGATGCGAAGGCACGCGACCGAGCGGCTCGTCGTAGTCGAAATAATCTGAGAATTTGGCACCGGAGTCAGCCTTGCCGTCGACCATTTTGGACTGCACCACCGCGTGCTCCAGCATGTACTCGCGCAAGGCTTGCAGCAGATCGGCATCTTCGGCGAAGCGTTCCATCAGGATCTGGCGGGCGCCATCGAGCGCGGCCTTGGTGTCCGGCACCCCGGGATGATCGATGTCGTCAGGCGTCTTGAACGGTGCGCGCAAATAGGCTGCCGCCTCCTGCTCTGGTTCGAGCGACGGATCGCCCAGCAGCGCGTCGGCGAGCGGTTCAAGCCCGGCCTCGCGCGCGATCTGCGCCTTGGTACGGCGCTTCTGCTTGTACGGCAGGTACAGGTCCTCCAGCCGCGCCTTGTCTTCGGCCAAGTCGATGCTGGCGCGCAGTTCGGGGGATAGCTTGCCCTGCGCATCAATCGATGCCAGCACCGCGCTACGCCGGTCCTCGAGTTCACGCAAATAGGCCAGGCGCGCTTCGAGCATGCGCAACTGGGTGTCGTCGAGTTCCCCGGTGACCTCCTTGCGGTAGCGCGCGATGAAGGGCACGGTCGCGCCTTCGTCGAGGAGGCGGACGGCGGCCTGTACCTTGGCCACAGGGACGGCGAGTTCAGTGGCGATACGGTGTTCGATTGGTGGCAGGGTCATCTGGGAGTTTGCGAGAGCTACGGCGCGAAAACGCGCGGAATTGGTTCAAACGGTCTGGGCCGCGCAGCCGAGGTGGTCGCAGCTGAGCACTGCGGCGTGCGTCTGGACGAAAAAGGGAGTGTTCAAGCCAGGGCGCGAACTTCGAGCGTGCTTGGGACGCAGGCTTGGCGGCGGTTCAGGGAGGAAATCTGGCGCGCCCGACACGATTCGAACGTGTGACCCCTGCCTTCGGAGGGCAGTACTCTATCCATCTGAGCTACGGGCGCGCAAGGGAGTTATTGTATCGGTTTAAGCGACGCGACGCGGGTTGCCGTTTGGTCGGCACCATCCATTGTTCCCTGCATGATTCCCGCCAATTGCGCGCGCAGATGTTTTTTCCCGCTGCTGTTGGTCGCGCGCCAGGCGACAAGCGCCAAATCCAGAAATGCCTGTTCAACCGGCGTGATGGCCTGCACCGCGCGCGCCTGGTCAAGCCATCCGCCGGGTTTGCCGCACAGCTTCTCGATCTGCCGCGCCAGCTTGTCGCCGATCGGCCGCGACGCCTTGATCTGGCTCCACATGCTCGGGGAGATCTGCAGGGTGGCAGCGAAGGCCTGCTCGAGTCCCTTCGGCGGGGCGCCGGCAGCCATCGCACGCTCGGCATAAGCCTGAAACAGATCGAGGACGTTTTGTCGTCGCAAAATTGTGGTGTTCGCCAATTTGTGTGTGTTCGATGCAACAGGTTGAAATATTATTTTCGCAGGGGCTTGACCAATGTGTAAAGACTATTTACAGTTCGCTTCCATTGCAGGCTTACGCAATCTTCAGCCCGACGTTTTCGACAGAGGCCACATCGTGAAATCCAGGCACACCATCACACGCAACCGACCCATCATGGGTACGGCGGCGTTCGTGCGTGCCGGAGCGATGAAGTCGCCCGGTACCTGCGGCGCGGTCACGCATCCGGCATTTCCGTCAAGTCAACCATGGGTCGGGCGGAACGATAGCCAGATGCATCCGGGCGAGGCGCGCGTATAGGTACGCGCCCTCGAAACTCTGTTCGCAGAGGCCCGGATTCCGCAAGGATCCGGGCCTTTTTGTTTTTCTCCAGCCTCAACCGGCTTGCGCGCTCCGCGCGCAGGCAGCGATCAACGGATCGCACCACCAAATCATGGTGGACGCTCTTTGACAATTCGGCGCAAGACCGCCGCGGTTCTGGCCGCTGGCAGTTCTTGCACAAATGCGGATGTAGCTCAGTTGGCAGAGCGCGACATTTCCAACGTCGAGGCCACGAGTTCGAGACTCGTCATCCGCTCCACGACGCCACTTGTTTGTGGCGTTGCAGTGGTAGGCGGCGGGCGATCCGCAAGGACACCCCACCGCCCACCTGCATTCACTTCGGGTGTGCCCATGCACTCCGTTGCCGCGCGACATGGTGTTGGCGGTGCGGGATGTGCGCGCGCCTAGAGACCCAGGTCACGTGCAGCGAGACACCACATCCGACGGGATGCTCGCGTGTGGGCACAACCGAAGTGGAGACCTACGCCCCCGTAGCTCAGTTGGCAGAGCAGCCGATTTGTAATCGGCAGGCCGCGCGTTCGAATCGTCGCCGGGGGCGCCAATACTTCTCTACGCTTCGTTAACTCAGTGGTCAGAGTGCCGGCCTGTCCAGTCGGAAGCCGCGAGTTCGACTCTCGCACGAGGCGCCATCACATTTTGCCGGGATAGCTCAGTCGGTAGAGCGGCGCGTTGAAGGCGCGTGCGGCGGGGGATCGAAGCCGTCTCCCGGCACCATGATTGAACCTCGTTAGCTCAGCCGGATCCAGAGCGCCGGATTACGAATCCGGAGGCCGCACGTTCGAATCGTGCACGAGGTACCAATGCAATTCCGGGTTAGCTCAATTGGCAGAGCAGCGGCCTCCAAAGCCGAAGGTTCGCGGTTCGACCCCGTGGCCCGGAGCCCAAGTATTTCGGCGTAGCCAAGTGGTCGAAGGCATCTGGCTGCAATCCAGACGGCGATGGGAGCACAAAATCAGCCCGTAGCAAGCGCAGGACGCTTTTGCGACGTTTCGCGCGAATCAGCTCTGCGTTCGAGAGTCCGCATTCCAGGGGCTGATTTGAGTGCTTTCATACCCGCGTCCGTTCGAATCGGACCGCCGAATCCACGCCTCGTTAGCTCAGCGGATCAGAGCAACCGGCTTCTACCCGGCAGGTCGGCCGTTCGAATCGGTCACGAGGCGCCAATCAGTTTTCCCGGTAGCTCAAGTCGGTAGAGCGCCTGGCGATTTACAAAACGCTGAACAAGTTCCTGGAATGCGGACCAGCCAGCGATGGGGCCGGTTGATTGAGCAGCTTGTACATACGATTTTCCAGACCTGCGGGTTTGTTCAGTGTTTCCCATAACCAGGAGGTACGTGGTTCGAGGCCACGCCGGGGAGCCAGATTCGCATCAACCCGCTTTATCTCGGTGTGGCGCAGTTGGCAGCGCGCGTGATTTGGGATCACGAGGCCGCAGGTTCGAACCCTGCCACCGAGACCAGGCAAGCGTGTGCTTGGGTGTGGCCGTAGCTCAATGGTAGAGCCGTGGATTGTGGATCCGCTGGTGCCGGTTCGACTCCGGCCGGTCACCCCCAAGCACATGCGATCAGGCACCACAACGCGTCGCGAACTCGAGTGGCAGAGTACCGGGCCCTTACCCCGGGAAGTCAGGGTTCGAGCCCCTGGCGGCGCACCAGAACATTCATCGCAGCGGCCGCCTTGAGCGCGGGTCTGCATGGTCGGCACCGCGGTGCAAGCCACGACCGTTCAGTTTGCAGACGAAGCAATCCGCATTGGCCAAACCGGGCGCATCGCCGATGCGCCCCGGTCAATCCGCGGGGCGACCCAATGCCCCGCATCACCGTTGAAGGAGGTATGCCATGTATTTCATTACCGATAACGACTCAAGCTTTCGAGGTCATGGCCAAGCGCCGCAAGGGTTACCCGTCCGAGACGCAGGTCAAGCGCGGACTGCGTTTCGTCGGCGGTAACAAGGATCTGATCGAAAAGCTCGGGCGCAACGACCCATGCGTGTGCGGCTCGGGGCTGCGTTTCAAACGCTGCTGCATGCAAAGCGGCTGCTTTTGACGGCAGCAATCGCGATCACTACGAGCGTTGAGCAATCGGCGCTTTCACGCAGTACGGAGAGCTGCCCGAGCGGCAAGGGGCTGGCTTGCTAAGCCATGGCCGGCGAGGAATCGCCGCGGGCGTTCGATCCGCCCGCTCTCCGCCACCCACCCATCCACGCGTCCGTAGCTCAGCTGGAAGAGCGCGACCCTCCGAAGGTCGAGGCCGGTGATTCGAACTCACCCGGACGCACCAATATCAATCACCCAACTCACCCGGCCCGCGAAAGGAGGCCCGTCATGCATCCACAACACCATGTGCTGCAACTCGACATCCAGGGCACGCCGCAAGCGTGGATTACGCAGGAACATGCGGCCCTGCACGTGGCGGCCGGTGCGGTGGCGTGGTTTGAGGGCGCCGGGCCGCTGGCCACGCTGCGCGGCGGTTTCAATCTGGCGCGCAACCGCCGCTCTGTCATCGAGGTGTATCCGATCATCGCGTTGGCCGGCGCCGCGCGGGTCAACCTGTTCGACAACTCGCCGGCTTTCAGCAGGACCAAGCTGTTGCGGCGCGACCGCTTCACCTGCGCCTATTGCGGGCAATGTTTCGCCGAACGCGACCTGCAATGCGAGCACATCGTGCCGCTGTCGCGCGGCGGGCGCTGGGCGTGGATGAACCTGGCCACCGCCTGCGGTGCATGCAACGGCCGCAAGGCTGACCGCACGCCGGATCAGGCGCGCATGCCGCTGTTGTACCTGCCTTATGTGCCAAGCCGCTTCGAGGATTTCCTGCTCGAAGGGCGGGCCATTCGTGCCGACGTGCACGATTGGCTGGCTGAACGTCTGCCGAAGGGCTCGCGCCTGAACTGACGGCTAAGCCCGAGCAGCGGGGCGCCCATCATTGGATGGGCGCCCCGTGGGCCCAGAAGCCCGACCGGGGGATTTAGCAGGTGCGCGACTTGTCGCAACAGATTCCCAATTCAGGCGAAGCGAAGTGACTGAAGTTAACGGATACTCATGTATTGTGAAAGCGAGAACAACATGGAACAGAACTACACAATCGAAAACGTGACCGGCGGTGTGCCGGTGAAGATGTGGACCCGCGGCGTGCCGGTGGAAGACGAGGCGAAGAAGCAGCTTTTCAACGCCGCGCGGCTGCCGATCGTGTTCAAGCACATCGCCGCGATGCCCGACGTGCATCTTGGGATCGGTGCGACCGTGGGCTCGGTGATCCCGACACTCAAGGCCATCATCCCGGCGGCCGTCGGGGTGGATATCGGCTGCGGCATGATGGCCTGCAAGACCACGCTTGTCGGCGCCGACCTGCCGGACAATCTCGGGCCGCTGCGCGCGGCCATCGAGCGCGCGGTGCCGCATGGCATGACCCCGCGCAGAAAGGGCCGCGATGCGGGTAGTTGGGAAAATGCGCCCAGTCTGGTCGACCAGGCCTGGGCGACGCTGGCCGACGAATTCGCCGCGCTGTGCGAACTGCATCCGCGCTTCTTGAACACCAACAACCACAAGCAGTTGGGAACACTGGGTACCGGCAACCATTTCATCGAGGTTTGCCTGGATCAGGACGGTGCGGTGTGGTTCATGCTGCATTCGGGTTCGCGTGGCGTCGGCAACGCGATCGGCACCTACTTCATCGAGCTTGCGAAGAAGGATGCCGAGGCCAACCAGCGCAACCTGCCG
>JANPGJ010000341.1:0-4503 GCA_031423955.1 Burkholderiales bacterium | reverse complement strand
CGATCCTCGCTGCGCTGCCGCTGTCTCTCGGCGGCGCGTTTGTTGCGCTCCTGGTCACCGGCAAAAGCTTCTCGATGCCGTCGCTGATCGGACTCATCATGATGATGGGGGTGGCCACCAAGAACTCGATCCTGCTGGTGGAGTACGCGATCATGGCGCGGCGCGACGGCCGCAGCCGGCTCGAGGCCTTGCTCGACGCCTGCCACAAGCGGGCGCGGCCGATCATCATGACCACCATCGCCATGGGTGCCGGCATGTTGCCGATCGCGCTGGGCAGCGGCGCCGCCGACCCCTCGTTTCGCAGCCCGATGGCGGTGGCGGTGATTGGCGGCCTGATCACCTCGACGCTCTTGAGCCTGCTGGTGATTCCGGTGGTCTTCACCTTCATCGATGATCTTGCGCGCCTGCTCGGACGCTTGCTGGGCCGGGCCCGCGGGCCAACGCCGGACAAGGCCGAGGCGCCGGCCTGATTGCCGGTCAGGCTAGCGTGCCGCCCGCAACGCCAAAGCCGGCGCACGTCGCCGCCGGGACCGCAGCAAGGCGGCCGGCAGACAACCGCGGTCTGCGCTCAGTAGTGGCGCCGGTAGCGAAAGCCGCCGTAGCCAAAATACGGGCGCGGCGGGTAAACCACCACCGGCGCCGGCGCATAGACCACCGGTGGCGGCACGGCGTAGACCGGCGCCGGCGGATAGTAGGCAACGGGCCGCGCAGGCACGATGGTGCATGCCGAAAGTGCGGTGGCGGCAACGGTTGCAGCAAGCAAGGCGAAGGTTTTCATTTTGGGTCTCCTTCCCCATTAACGCGCATGGCGCGTCAGGCGAGGGCCCAAACATGTTGCAAATTGTTCGGTGCGGGCCGCTTCGGGCGCCGCTGGTCACGTCCGCTTACAAGCCAGCGATGAAGTTGGCGGCAGCGGCGGTCAGCGCGGGCTTTTGGCCGGCACACGCCGACGCGCCGGCTTCCCGCAGGAATCCGGCATCCAGACTGACATGCGCGGCATCTGCCCCTTGCAGCATTTCGCCGGCACGGGTCAGCCAGATGGTGGTCAGTTCGGCGCGTACGGCGGCATCGACTTCAGCGAGCGTGCCGACCCAGATACGCTGCCCGAACTCGGCCTCGGCAATCACCGTCAGCACCGCGGCGACTTCGGCCAGGCGCGCCTGGCTGGCCACAACGTTGCGCATTTCCAGATCCCGCACCAGCTCGTACATGCAGCTGCCGGCCGCCAGCTCGCTTGCGATATGCACCTCATGTGGTGCGTCGCCGAGCCGGATCTGTACGCTGAAGCGGGCGCAATGCAGGTCGAGCAGCGGGTCCGACACGACATGGCGGGTCAACTCTATTTCGACCGCCGGCTTGCGCTCGGTCGCGCTCAGGACCAGATCGCCGGGTGCGGCGTCGACGATTTCACGCAAATCGCCGGAACTGAATTTCTGGTCGACCACCGGCGCGACTCTGGGCGCCGAAAACCTCAGTGCCGACTCGCGCATCTGCATGCACGCCCGCGCAAGCTCGGCCGGAATCGGGTCGGCGTGCGCGCCGCAAGCCAGGAACAGCAGGAGTGTGCAGATTGTCTTCATGCGTGCCTCATGGTCGGATCGCGACAATTGCGCGTGCGGGCCGGACCTGCAATCCGCCGGACCCCGGAGCATCGCCCCGCGAAAAAGCCTGCTGCGCTGCTTACGGCACCTGCGGCCGGAACATGAGGGCACGGGAGTGCGCCGCCGGCGGCGGACCGCGGTGGCTTGCTTTCCGACCGCACGTCTGCCGGCAAACGCCTGCCCGGACTGCACAATTTCGCCGCCTTTTGATGCACACTGGCGACCGCTCGCAGCGTGCGGTTCGCAACCCGGCACACCGGATCACAAAAACAAGCCGCTGGCGAGGCCGTCACTTATCCAGGAACGATCGATAGCATGTTGAAACAGGTCATCGCCGGCGACCTCGAAGTCGCCTATGAAGAATCCGGAGCTGCCAACGGCCCGGCAGTCATTCTTCTCCACGGGTTTCCGTATGACGTGCGCGCCTACGACGAAGTGGTCCCGCCGCTGGTAGCCGCCGGTTGCAGGGTGGTCGTACCGTACTTGCGCGGTTATGGCGCCACGCGCTTCCTGTCGCCGGCAACGCCGCGCTCGGGACAGCAGGCGGTGCTGGCCCATGATCTGCTGGCCCTGATGGACGCCCTCGCGGTTCCGCGGGCGGTACTCGCCGGTTACGACTGGGGCGGGCGCGCCGCCTGCATCGTCGCCGCCCTCTGGCCGCAGCGTGCGTGCGGGTTGGTGACCGGCAACGGCTACAACCTGCAGGACATTCCCGCCGCGCTGCGGCCGCAGGCGCCGGAAAACGAACATCGATTCTGGTACCAGTATTACTTTCATTCCGAGCGCGGCCGCGCCGGGCTGGCGAAGAACCGCCGCGAATTCTGCAAGCTGCTGTGGCGGCTCTGGTCGCCCAACTGGCGCTTTGACGACGCCACCTTCCTGCAGAGCGCGGCATCGTTCGACAATCCGGATTTCGTCGACGTGGTGATTCATTCCTACCGCCATCGTTTCGGCCTGGTGCCGGGTGACCCGCGGGCGGAGGCGACCGAGCAACTGCTGACCGCGCAGCCGAAAATCACGGTTCCCGCCATCGTGCTCGACGGCAGCGGCGACGGCGTGATGCCGGCCGAGGGCGCGGCGCGTCACGCGGTGCATTTCACCGGCAGCTATGAGCGGCGGGTGATCCCGTCAGTCGGACACAACCTGCCGCAGGAAGCACCCGCCGAATTCGCCGCGGCCGTGCTGGCGCTGTCGTGATGCGGGCCGCGCACCCCGGCACGACCCGAACCGGCCTTGCCGCGTGACCGGACCGCAGCGACTGCCCGCCGCGCTGGAAGGAACCTGCAAGCAAGGTGCTTGGAAAAATCCTGCCGACACTCCACCCGACCTGCGGCGGCAGGCGTTCGCCGCACCCGAAGCAACCATACCCAAATGCAGACATCCAAACCCAAGCCCCATGGCACCACCGACGCCATCGTCTCGATTCGCGGCATCGGCAAGACCTACGCCAGCGGCTTCGAAGCACTCAGGAACATCGATCTCGACATCCGGCGCGGCGAGATATTCGCCCTTCTCGGCCCCAACGGCGCCGGCAAGACCACGCTGATCGGCATCGTCTGCGGCATCGTCAATGCCAGCCGCGGCACGGTCATCGCCGACGGCCACGACGTCAAGCGCGACTATCGCGCCGCACGCTCTGTCATCGGCCTGGTGCCGCAGGAGCTGCATACCGACGCCTTCGAATCGGTGTGGGCCACGGTGCGCTTCAGCCGCGGCCTGTTCGGCAAGCAGCCCGACCCGGCGCATCTCGAGAAGGTGTTGCGCGACCTGTCCCTGTGGGACAAGCGTGATGCGAAGATCATGACCCTGTCAGGCGGCATGAAGCGGCGCGTGCTGATCGCCAAGGCGCTGTCGCATGAACCGAAGATCCTGTTTCTCGACGAGCCCAGTGCCGGCGTCGATGTCGAGTTGCGTCACGACATGTGGCGCATGGTGCGCGAATTGCGCAGCAGCGGCACCACCATCATCCTGACCACCCACTACATCGAGGAAGCCGAGGACATGGCCGACCGCATCGGTGTGATCAACAAGGGCGAACTGATCGTGGTCGAAGACAAGCAGGTGCTGATGCAGAAACTCGGCAAGAAACAGCTGACGCTCAGCCTGCGCCAGCCACTGGCGCGGATACCCGCCGCGCTGGCCGGCTTGCCGCTGGAACTTGCCGCCGGCGGCAACACGCTGGTTTACACCTTCGATACCCGGCAGGAAGAAAGCGGCATCGCCGCGCTGTTGCGCGAGCTCGCGCACCCGGGCCTCGACTTCAAGGACCTGCACACGAGCGAAAGTTAGCTGGAGGACATTTTTGTCAGCCTGGTGCACCGCAAAGAGGAGGAGGTTGCATGAACGCCAACAGCATCGGTGCGATCTACCGCTTCGAGATGGCGCGCACTTTCCGCACCCTGCTGCAGAGCATCGCCGCCCCGGTGCTTTCCACCTCGCTGTACTTCATCGTGTTCGGCGCGGCGATCGGCTCGCGCATGGGCGACATCGACGGCGTCAGCTATGGCGCCTTCATCATTCCCGGCCTCGTCATGCTGTCGCTGTTGAACGAGAGCATTTCCAACGCCTCATTCGGCATCTACATGCCGAAATGGTCCGGCACGATCTATGAGCTGCTGTCCGCACCGGTGTCGTGGATCGAGGTGCTGATCGGCTATGTCGGCGCGGCGGCGACCAAGTCGGTGATGCTGGGCCTTCTGATCCTGGCCACCGCGCGGCTGTTCGTGCCCTACGGCATCGCCCACCCGGTCTGGATGTTCGCCTTCCTGCTGTTGACCGCGGTCACCTTCAGCATGTTCGGCTTCATCATCGGCCTGTGGGCGGACGATTTCCAGAAGCTCCAAGTGGTGCCGATGCTGGTGGTCACCCCGCTCACTTTCCTCGGTGGCGCGTTCTACTCGAT
>JANPGJ010000340.1:0-33829 GCA_031423955.1 Burkholderiales bacterium | reverse complement strand
GCGCGATCGCCATGCGCCTGGCGGCCGGCGGCGCCCGGGTGCTGGTCTCCGATCTCGATCCGAAGGTGAGCGAATCGGCGGCCGAGATCAGCGCCGCGACCGGTGCGGCGACGCTTGCATTCACCGGTTCACTCGCCATCGAGGAAAACGTCAAGCGCATGGTGGCGCAGGCGATTGAGGCCTGGGGCCGGATCGACATCCTGGTCAACAACGCCGGCGGCGGCATCATCCGGCCGTTTTTCGAGCACGATGCCGCCTCGTTCACCGAGACCATCGAGCGCAACCTGTGGACCGCGCTGTGGTGCTGCCACAAGGTATTGCCGCACATGGTCGCGCAGAACTATGGCCGCGTTGTCAACATTGGTGCCGACTCCTTGCGTACCGGAATTCCCAATCATGCCGGCTACAACGCCGCCAAGGGCGGGGTGATCGGCATGAGCGCGGCGCTGGCGCGTGACTTCGCCGCCCATGACATCACCGTCAACACGGTGTCGCCGTGCCTGATCAATACGGTGCGCTTCCAGGGGCTCAAGAAGAGCGACCCGGTGCTGGCCGGCAGGTTCGAAGCGGTGGTGCCGAAGGGCCGCGGCGTCGAGATCGAGGAAGTGGTCGATGCGGTGGCCTTCCTGGCCAGGCGCGGCACCGGCTTCATCACCGGCCAGGAGATCAGCATCAATGGCGGCAGCGCGATGCCTTGAGTATTGCGCACCATCGGCTGCAACCAATATTCGCGGGCAATCCGCAACCACCCGCAGCGTGCCGGCCGCGGGTTGACAACAGGAGACAGGCACTGATGCAGGCTGCTTTGATGTTCGCCGTTGTGCGCGGATGTGCCGCAATTGTGCTGTGTTCGATGTTGGGCACGGCGCTGGCGCAGGGCTATCCAAACCGGCCGATCCGCATCGTCGTGCCCTATCCGGCTGGCGGCGCCACCGACCAGATGGCACGCATCATCCAGCAGCCGCTGTCCGAGATCCTCGGGCAGCCGATCATCATCGAGAACAAGGCCGGGGCCGGCGGTGCAATCGGCACCGACGCGGTGGCCAAGGCCGCCCCCGATGGCTATACGCTGGCGTTCGGCAATGCCGGCCCGAACTCGATGGGCCCGGCAATCAAAAAGACGCCGTACGACCCGATCCGCGACCTGAGCCCGATCTCGTTTGTCGCCAATGTGCCGCTGTTCCTCGCGGTGCATCCTTCGCTGCCGGTGAACAACGTGAAGGAACTGATTGATCTGGTGAAGGCCAATCCGGGCAAGTACAACTATGGCTCGACCGGCATCGCCTCGGCCTCGCACCTGATCGGCGAGTATTTCAATTTCATCGCCGGCCTGAAGATGATCCATGTGCCCTACAAGGGCGGTGCGCCGGCGATGCTTGGCTTCATCGGCGGCGAAGTGCAGGTGATGTTCATGACCGGGCTCGACGGCCTGCCGCATGCGCGTGCCGGCAAGTTGAAGGTGCTGGCGATCGCCACCGAAAAGCCGACCGATCTGGCGCCGGGTGTGCCGACGGTGGCCGACAGCGTGCCCGGCTTCAACGGCTCGGTCTGGTTTGGGCTGCTGGCGCCGGGCGGCACCGCGCCGGAGGTGGTGGCCCGCTTGCAGGAGGCGGTGGCGCGTGCGGTGCTGCGGCCGAACCTCAGGCGCGCATTCGCCGATCTGTCGGCCGACCCGGTGGCCAACACACCCGAGCAGTTCGCGCGCGTGATCGCCAGCGAACTGGCGCAGTGGACGCGGGTGGTGAAGGAATCCGGCGCCAAATTCGAGTAATGAACGTAACGGGACACCCACCATGATTCGCTACAAGAAACTCGGGTACGTGGCGCTCAATGTCACTGACCTCGAGCGCTCCGCAAACTTTTATCGCGACACCGTGGGCCTGCAGGAGGTGCCGGCGGATCGGCCCGGGGCCGACGAGCCGCGCTTTCTGCGCTGCGACTGGGATCATCACAACATCATCCTGTTCGAAGGCAGCAGGCCGGGCTTGAAGCGCTTGGGCTTCGAGATGGAATCGGCAGGCGAACTGCAGCGCCTGTTCGACCTTCTCAAGGCCAAGGGGCTGGCGGTGGCCGAGGTGCCGCGCGAGGAATGCGAGCGTTTTCACCAGGGTCGCAGCATCCGCCTGGTCGAGCCGTTCACCGGTGCCACCTTCGAGTTCTACGATCAGATGCGCGAATTCGGCGGCCAGCCGTTTCAGCCGACGGTGGCGCGGATCCAGCGCCTGGGCCATTTGGTGCTGCGCACCCCTGACTATGCCGAGGCGATCGGCTTCCTGACTTCGGTGCTCAACTTCCAGGTCTCGGATTCGATCGACGGCATGGTCACCTTCATGCGCTGTTTCCCCAACCCGTTTCACCACTCGCTGGGCATCGGCAAGGGCGCGGCGCGTGGCCTGCACCACGTCAATTTCATGGTCACCGAAGTCGACGACATCGGGCGTGCGATCTGGCGCCTGAACAAGGCGCAAGTGCCGATCGTCAACGGGCCGGGGCGCCACCCGCCGTCGGGCAGCATGTTCCTGTATTTCCTCGACCCTGATGCCATGACCCTTGAATACAGCTTCGGCATGGAGGAGTTTCCCGAAGTCGGAGCGCGCCGGCCGCGGATCCTGGAGCCGATTCGCGAGTCGTTCGACTACTGGGGTGCGCCGACCGATCCGCGCAAGGCGGCGGTGGGCGAGATCGAGGTGGCCGCGGAGACTCCGCGCAGCAGGGCGAGTGCCTGATCAGCGATGAATGAGAGGCGCGCGCCGGCGGCGTAGCGCCAGGGCCGAAACGGGCGACGCGTGACTGCGTGACGACGTCAGCATTGCCGGGCGACAAACCAAAAGGAGAAATGACCATGACCGTATTGACCGAGGAATCGACCAGCAAACATGTGCGGATCAAGGAAGGCTACCTTGATCTCAATCTCCACTACAACGAGGCCGGAAGCGGCGAAGTAGTGATCATGTTGCACGGTGGCGGACCGGGTGCCGGTGGCTGGAGCAACTATTCGCGCAACATCGGTCCGTTTGTCGATGCCGGCCTGCGCGTCATCCTGATGGACTGCCCGGGCTTCAACAAGTCCGATCCGATTGTCTGCACCGAGGCGCGCGGCACCGTCAACGCAATGGCGGTCAAGGGCCTGATGGATGCGCTCAAGATCGAGCGCGCGCATCTGGTCGGCAATTCGATGGGCGGCGGCAGCGCGCTCAAGTTCGCGCTTGACTACCCCGAACGACTGGGCCGATTGGTGTTGATGGGGCCGGGCGGCGCGGGCTTGAGCGCGATGATGCCGCTGCCGCTGGAAGGCATCAAGCATCTGAACCGGCTGTTCCGCAATCCGACCCTGGAAGGCCTGCGCGCGATGACCGAGGTGTTTGTCTACGACCAGTCGAGGATCACCGAGGAACTGATCGAGGGCCGCTTCGCAGCGATGATGCGCGACGATGGCCTGCACCTGAAAAACTGGGTGGCCTCGGCGGCCAAGGCGGCGCTTGAGGATCTGTCGCCGCGCTTCCCGCAGATCAAGGCGAAGACCCTGTGCACCTGGGGCCGCGACGATCGCTTTCTGCCGCTCGACAATGGCCTCAAGATCGTGTTCGGCATTCCCGATTCGCGCCTGCATGTGTTCAGCAAATGCGGTCACTGGGCGCAGTGGGAACATGCGGACGAATTCAACCGGCTGGTGATCGATTTCGTCACCCACTGATGTCGAAGACGCCGGGAGTCGTGCCATGAGATCGCGCCTGATTCGGGTCCTGCTGCTTGCAGCGCTTGCCGCGAGCGGCCCGGCGCTCGCCGCCTTTCCTGAAAAGCCGATCCGCCTGGTGATTCCCTATCCGCCGGGCGGCACCCAGGACCTGATGATTCGCGCGCTGCAGGAGGCGCTTGGCAAATCGCTCGGGCAGCCGGTGGTGATCGACAATCGCCCGGGCGCGGCCGGTGTGGTCGGCAACCAGGAGGTCGCGCGCGCCGCGCCCGATGGCCACACCCTGGCGCTGGCCAATTCAGGCCTGGTGATCACGCCGATGGTGCAAAGCGGCGCCGCGGCCTTCGACCTGGCGCGCGACCTGGCGCCGGTGACCCTGCTGGGCACCAGTCCGTTGATCCTCTATGCGCATCCCTCGGTGCCGGCTGACGACCTGAAAGGCTTCATCGCGTTCGGCAAAGCCCAGCCCAAGGGCCTGACGTTCTCCAGTTCCGGCCTCGGCGGCCTCGGTCACCTGACCGCCGAGTTGCTGCTCAGGAACGCCGGGGTCAAGGGTCTGCACGTGCCTTACAAGGGCAGTGCACCGGGTACCCTGGCGGTGCTCAGTGGCGAGGTGCAGTTCACCGTCACCACCGTTTCGGACACGGCGACGCAGAATGTCGAGGCGAAAAAACTCAAGGCATTGGCGGTCACCACCAAAAAGCCGTATCCCGGCCTGCCAAATGCGCAGCCGGTGGCAACCGTCCTGAACGGTTTCGACATCGGCGTGTGGTTCGGCATCGTCGCGCCGCGCGGCATGCCGGCCGAGGTGCTGCAGACCTTGAATCGCGCCTTCGCAGCGGCGCTGGCACAGGAGGATGTGCGCAAGCGCTATACCGCGCTGGGCCTGGTGGCCGAAAGCAGCACGCCGGCGGAGTTCGGCGACATGATGCTGCGCGAAAAGGCGATCTGGACGCCGATTGTCAAGGAACTCAACATTCGCGCCGAGTAAGGCGGGTGCCCATGAATCCGATTGTGGCTGATGCATCGCGCGCGCTGCGGCAGGTGCTCGAGAACGCGGTGATTGAAGACACCAGGGGCGGCTCGTTCAAGGTGAACCGCCGTGTGTTCGTCGACGCCGCGATCCTCGAGATCGAGCGCCGCGCCATTTTCGACCATTGCTGGTTGTACGTCGGTCACGCCTCGGAGGTGGCGCAGGCCGGTGGGTTCGTGACTCGCAAGGTGGGCGGCCGCACCCTGATCATGAATCGCGACCGCGCCGGCGGCCTGCATGTGTTCTACAACACCTGTTCGCACCGCGGCGCCCTGGTATGCCGCGAAGCCGCCGGCGTGCGGCGCAATTTCACCTGCCCCTACCACGGCTGGGTGTATGACGATCGCGGCGTGTTGATCGACGTGCCGAAGCCGGAGGCGATGGCGCCGGGCCTGATCGCCGGCGGCTCGCTCAACCTGCGCGAGGTTCCGCACTGCGATCAATACCGCGATTTCGTATTTGTCAATTTCGATCGCGCCGCCACCGTGTCGCTGACCGATTACCTGGCCGGTGCCGCCGGCATCCTTGACCTGGTTGCCGATCAGGGCGAACACGGGATGGAGGTCACCGGCGGCATGCAGGAATACTGCATGAAGGCAAACTGGAAGCTGCTGCAGGAAAACAGCGCCGATGGCTACCATGCGATCACCACCCATGCCACCTACTTCGACTACATCAATGCGCGCGACGGCGATCGGGTGCGGGTCGACCCGCTGACCGCCGGCGGCCGCACGCTCGACCTCGGACGTGGCCACGCCGTGCTGACCTCGGTCGGCGCGATGCCCTGGGGGCGCCCGTATGCGCGCTGGGTGCCGGGCTGGGGCGAGGCGGCGAAAGCCGAGATCGATGCGATCGCACGGCGCCTGGTCGAGCGCCTCGGCCACGAGCGTGCAACGCTGGTCGGCCAGGGCGACCGCAACTGCCTGATCTTCCCGAACCTGGTGGTCAACGACATCATGGCTGTCACGGTTCGTACCTTCTACCCGGTGCGGCAGGACTACATCGAGATCAACGCCTGGGGGCTGGCGCCGAAAGGCGAGAGCGTCACCTCGCGCGAGCGGCGTCTGCGCAACTTTGTCGAGTTTCTCGGCCCCGCCGGCTTCGCAACGCCGGATGATGTGGAAATGCTGGAGTTGTGCCAGCAAGGCTATGCCAACCTGGATGGCATCGAGTGGAACGACATTTCGCGCGGCATGCAAAGCGAGGCCCCGGTCAAGACCGACGAGGCGCAGATGCGCGCGTTCTGGCGGCAGTGGCAGGCGATGATGCTGGCGCACGGTGCTGAAAGCACATCGTGAACGCCACGCCAAGCGTGCCGGCCGATGCGTGCGATGACGCCGATGTCCTGATCGTCGGCGCCGGGCCGGTCGGCGCCACGCTGGCGATTGACCTCGCGCGGCGCGGGGTGCGGGTGGTGGTGCTGGAGCGTAGTGCCAACCCGCGACGCCTGCCGAAGATGGAGCGCTGCAACGCGCGCACCATGGAGATGTTCCGCCGCCTGGGCCTGGTGCCGACTATCAGGGCCGCCAGCCGCTTCACGCCGCTGCCGATGGATGTGTTCGTGATGGCGGATTTCAAGTATCCGCCGCTGCTGCACTTGCGCTATCCCTCGGTGCCGCAGGAGCAGGAGCGGATCGCCGCCCGGCGCGATGCGGGCCTGCCGCTGGAGCCGGCGCAACTGATCTCGCAATACACGCTCGAACCAATCCTGCGTCAAGCCGCCGCAGAGGCAGGGGCGCGGATCCTGCCCGGCACCGGGCTCGACACACTGGTGCAGGACCGGCACGGGGTCAGCGTGTCGGCGTCGCGCGACGACGGCTCGCAGTGTCATTTGCGCGCGGCCTGGCTGGTCGGCTGCGACGGCGGCGTCAGTACGGTGCGCAAGCAATTGGGCATCGCCCTCGAAGGACGTGGCCGCCTGCGCAGGATTCACCAGGTGTTCTTTCGCTCGGAGCAACTGTTCGAGCGCATTCCGGTGGGCCGCGGGCGCCACTACTACTTCGCCGAAGGCGCGCTGGTGGTGCAGGATGATCTGCGCCACTTCATGGTCAACTTTCAGGACTGGGAGGCCGGCCAGGATGCACTGGCACGCTTGCGTGACCTGATCGGCTTTGCGGTCGATATCGAGGTCCTGCATGAAGGGGACTGGCAGCACCATCTGCTGGTGGCCGGGCGCTACCGCAGCGGCCGCGTGTTCATCGCCGGCGATGCCGCGCATCTGGTGATTCCGCAGGGTGCGCTCGGCATGAATACCGGGATCGGCGACGCCATCGACCTTGGCTGGAAACTGGCGGCCGCGGTCAAGGGTTGGGCCGGGCCGGCATTGCTCGATTCGTACCAGGCCGAACGGCGTGAGACCGGATTGCGCAATCGCGATGCATCGGCAGCGGCGGCCGAGGGCGTGCGCGCGTGGCGCGCGGCCACCGGGCCGGAGATCCGGATGGATACAGCAGCAGGTAGGGCCATGCGCGCGCGGGTCGCTGCGCTGGCCGCCGAGGGTCAGCCACTCGGACATGAAATGCTCGGGATCGAGCTTGGTTATCGCTATTCACGGTCACCGGTGATCAGCGGCGAAGCCGGAGTGATCGAGTCGACGATTCGGCAGTACCAACCGAGCGCCGCGCCGGGCGCACGCCTGCCGCACCTGTGGACCGCGATCGGGCCGGCGCTGCATGATCTTCTTGGCGCTGGCTTCACCCTGCTCAATGTCGGCGTCGAGGCCGCGGATGCGAGTTCGCTGGCGCTCGCGTTCAGGGAGTGCGGCACGCCCTTCGAGTTGTTGCACATCGCCGATGGCGGTCTGCTTGCGGCCTACGAAAAACCGCTCTTGCTGGTGCGGCCGGATCTACATGTGGCCTGGCGCGGCGAACGATTGCCGTCTGATGTGGTGCATCTGGCAAAACTTGTGACCGGCCATGTGGCCGACGCGACTGGAGGTGTGGCGTGAAAAATTTCTGGATGGGCATCTCAAGACTGGTTGCGGGCATGCTGCTGGTCGGGCTTGCCGCCACGGCACTGACACAGACCTTTCCGGCGCGTCCGGTGCGGGTGGTCAATCCGTTTCCCGCTGGCGGCGGCATCGACGTGGTGGTGCGCGCGCTGGGTGCCGAACTTGCGGCCAGATGGGGCCAGCCGGTGATCGTCGAGAACCGTCCAGGCGCTGGAGGCAACATCGGGGCCGAGATGGTGGCGCGCGCGCCCGCCGACGGCTATACCCTTCTTGCGTCGATCAACCAGGCCTTCAGCGCCAATCGCTACTTGTACAAAAGCCTGGGCTACGACCCCGACAAGAGCTTCGCACCGATCACCCTGATGGTGCAGAACGACCAGTTTTTCCTGGCGCATCCGGGCTTGCGCGCGAAGGACCTGCGTGAAGTCGTGGACCTGGCGCGGCGCGAGCCCGGCAAGCTCAACTACGGTTCGTTCGGCATCGGCAGCCAGCCGCATCTGGCGTTTTCGCTGATCAACCGCAAGCAGGGCATTGACTTGCTGCACATTCCCTACAAGGGCATCGCCCCCTTGATGAGTGCGATCACCGCCGGCGAGGTGATGCTGGCGACCGGCACGGTGGGTGTTGCCGGCGAACTCATGAAGGCCGGCAAGCTGAAGGGGCTGGCGATCGCCGGCAAACTGCGTTCGCCCCTGTTTCCCAACGTGCCGACCACCGGCGAACAGGGCTTTCCCGACCTGCAGGTATCGATCTGGTTTGGCCTGTTCGCGCCGGCCGGCACGCCGCAGCTGGTGCTCGACCGGATCGGTGATGATGCTCGTGCAATCCTCAAGTCGCCGGCATTCATCGAGCGCCATCTGACCGCGCGCGGCTATGACGTGGTCGCAAGCACTGCGGCTGAGCTGGCCGCGGCGATTCGTGAGGAATCCGCGGCGGTGGTCGAGATGATCAGGGCGGCAGGCGTGGTGCCCGAGTGAATCGCGGCGAGATTCCCGGCTGCGGGCGACGGGGAACGGCTACCTGCGGGCGATGGATCGGACGCGTGATCGCAGGCCGGCAGCCTGCCGCCATTGGTGCCATTTGCTTGCGCGCGATGTCGCCTCAGGCGCCTTTTTTCTTCGCCAGCAAATTTGCCAGCTTGCTGTAACTGTCGATCTCCAGATCGGCGCCGGCGAGCCATGCGCTCGCGTCGTCGGAGTCAGGGTCGACGCCCACCATCCACGACTTGGAATGATTGGCTTCGACTGCGGCGTCGCGCATTTCCTGGGCATTGCGCAGCGCCAGGCGCAGCACCGCCTCCTTGTTGGGCATGGCGGCGAGTACTGCGATGACGACCTCGTTCATCACCGCATAGCGGCCCACCAGAGTGGCCAGTCGTTGCTCAATATCCTGGGACACGTTGACTCCTGAAGTTTGTATATGGATCGCACACGCTAGTGCGGTGCATGCCGCTCTGGACGCCGGCTGCGCCCGGTGGCGATTCGGTCGCGGCCGGAGCACCGCGCAAGGTCCGGATGGTATGGCAAACGGACCCTTGCCGACTGATTGTGCCGGTCCGATTGGCCGCAGTATCTTCCGAGCAGGGGCCGGGATGCGGCCGAGTTCCATCGATCGGTCGCACCGGCGGGCGCGGCGCGCGCCGTCCAGTCGCCACTACGCGATAATGATTCGCCGGTGCTGCCCGCGCCGGCCAGCCAACCGGTTTGCCCTGGAGAAAACGTGGACCATAACGCCATCGATTGCCATACCCATGTGGTGCCGGAGAATTTTCCGGCTTATGCAGGCGCCAATGTCAACGTACCATGGCCGTCGATGGCGCCGGCGCACGCGTGTCATCGACACGTGGTGATCTCGGGCAAGAACTATCGCACCGTCAACGATGGTGCCTGGAGCGTGGCGCGACGGATTGAAGGCATGGGCGCCATGCGCGTCGGCCGCCAGGCCTTGTCGCCGATGCCGGAATTGCTCTCCTACTGGCTGCCCGCCGACGATGCCGGTGTGCTGTTGCGCTACATCAACGAGACGATCGCCGGGATGGTGGCGGCCGCGCCGGGGCGTTTCGTCGGCTTGGGCGCGGTGCCGCTGCAGGACATCGACATGGCCTTGCGCGAACTCGAATACCTGCGCGCCAAGCTTGGTTTCGCCGGGGTCGAAATTGCCACCCATGTCAACGGCGTATCGATCGGCGACGCCCGCTTCGAGCCGTTTTTCGCCGCGGCCGAGCGCCTCGGGGCTGCGGTGTTCGTGCATGCCCTGCGCCCGGCCGGGCAGGACCGGATCGTCGGGCCGCTGTCGGAGCAGGCGGTGGCCTTTCCGGGCGACATCGGGCTGGCGGCGGCCGCCATCATCACCGGCGGCATCGCGGCGCGCCATCCGCAGTTGCGCATCGCGTTCTCGCATGGCGGCGGCGGCCTGTCGATGATGCTGCCGCGCTTGAAGCATGCCTGGTCGATGACCCCGAAGGCCCTGGAAACCATGCCCGAGGCGCCGGACGTCTACGCCCGCCGCTTTTTCTACGACTGTGTGGTGTTCGACCCCAGGCTGGTGCGCCTGCTGATCGAAAGTTACGGTGCCTCGCAGATCGTGATCGGCAGCGACTTTCCTTTTTCCATGGGCGAGGGCGATCCGGTCGGATTGCTGGAAAGAAGCGGGCTTGACGCGGCCACACTCGAGGCCATCTCGCGCGGCAACGCGGAGCGATTTCTCGGGATCGCCGCTTAGCGGCAGGCATGTGCCAGGTACGATGATCGCCTGGTTCGATGCGGTAGTTCGTACCGCCGGCAAGCAATTTTTGTGTCACGTGATGGCAAGGCGCCGGAAACTCAGGGTTCAAGCGCCCTTTTTGCTGGAATGCAGCGTGACATTCATCACTTTTAATGATAGTCGTCTCGGAAAAGGTGATGCAGTTCACAGACATTCATGACTTCGGTGCGTAAATTGGGAACCGTCTCCTCCTCTTCTGCCCGTCAGACAGGCAGTTCGACCGCAACCTCCGGGTTGCGGTTTTTTTTCGCGCTCGCCGCGTGCGTGCATCATGGTTGATCGCCGGCGCGGGCAGATGCCGATCACGATCCCGGCGGCGCGGCGGCGGCATGTCCGGGTGCTGCATTTTTCATTGCAACCCGCTTCGACGGCGGCCTTGTTTTGCATCGCATGGCTGGGCGGCAACGCGCTTGCCGGCGGGTTGCCGCCGGATACCATCGCGCAACGGGTAATCGCCTGCGCTGCATGTCACGGCAGCGAGGGGCGCGCCACCAATGATGGCTATTACCCGCGGATCGCCGGCAAGCCTGCCGCCTACCTTTACAACCAGTTGCGCAATTTTCGCGACGGCCGGCGGCGCAATGCGGCGATGACCTATCTGGTCGATCATCAGAGCGATACCTATTTGCGCGAAATTGCCGGGCACTTCGCGGCGCAACGATTGCCGTATCCGGCGCCGCGCGCCGGTACGGCAAGTGCCGCTGTTCTCGCGCGCGGCCGTCAATTGGCGCTCGACGGCGACCACTCCCGCAGGCTTGCAGCCTGCGCGGCGTGTCATGGCGTTGCCTTGAACGGGCGTGAGCCGGCAATTCCCGGTCTGCTCGGTTTGCCGCGCGACTACCTGATCGCGCAACTAGGCGCCTGGCGTGACCGGACTCGCGCGGCCGATGCACCCGATTGCATGGCGGTGATCGCCCGGCGCCTGTCGCCGTCGGACATCGGCGCGGTCACCGCATGGCTTGCCACGCAGTCAGTGCCCGACGGGCCTGCGGCCGCTGCGTCGCCGGCCGTCCTGCCAATGGCTTGCGGTGCATCGCCGGGAGCGATCGAAAAATGATCTCGCGCCGACTGCTTGCCGGATTGTTGGCCGGCATCCTCGCCGCGACCGGCGTTGCTGCGTGGACATGCCTCGGGATGACTGGCGAGGACGATGCGCCGGCGCCGGTCGATGCCGCGGCCGCTGGCGCGGGTGGCGAAGTGGTGACGCGCGGTGCCTACCTGGCCCGCGCCGGCAACTGCGCCGGCTGCCATACCGCGCGTGGCGGCGCCGCCTACGCTGGCGGCCGCGCGGTCGAGACGCCATTCGGTGCGGTCTATGCCTCGAACATCACGCCGCACGCCGAAAGCGGCATCGGCGACTGGAGCGCTGACGATTTTTGGCGCGCGATGCACCACGGCAAGTCGCGCGATGGGCGCTCGCTCTACCCTGCCTTTCCGTACCCTGAATTCACCCGCGTATCGCGCCCCGACAGCGATGCGCTGTACGCGTTCCTGCGCACGGTGGCGCCGGTGGCGCAGGCAAATACCCGGCATGCGCTGCGCTTTCCATACAACACCAGCCTGCTGTTGGCCGCCTGGCGCGCGCTTTACTTCAGGCCCGGAACCTACCGTGCGCAAGCGGATCGAAGCGAGCAATGGAATCGCGGCGCCTACCTGGTGCAAGGGCTTGGCCACTGCAATGCCTGTCACGGCAGCCGCAACCAGTTTGGCGGGACAGCCCGGACCGCCGATCTCGCAGGCGGCATGATCGCAGTGCAGGACTGGTTTGCGCCCGCGCTCAATGGCGACCCGGCGGCAGGTCTCGGCGCTTGGGAGCCGCAACATTTGGTCGACCTGCTCAAGACCGGGGTGTCGGCGCGTGGCGCAGTCAGCGGGCCGATGGCGGCGGTGGTTGCAGGCAGCCTGCAATACCTGTCCGACAGCGATCTGCGAGCGATAAGCGGCTACTTGCAGTCGCTGCCGCCATTGGTTGGCGGCGCGGCAAATTCGGCAGCATCCCCGAGTGGCGACACGCAGGCGGTGCTGGCTGCCGGTGCCAGGCTATATGAGCGACACTGCGTCGATTGCCATCGCGCCGACGGCACCGGCCTTGCGCCGGCCTACCCGCCCTTGGCCGGTAACCGATCACTGATGCAGAGTTCGGCAGCGAACCCGATTCGCATTGTGCTCAATGGGGGCTTTCCGCCGGCAACCAGCGGCAATCCACGGCCCTATGGAATGCCGCCATTCCGTCCGCTACTGAGCGACGATGATGTCGCAGCCGTCATTTCCTACATACGCAACGCATGGGGTAATCGAGCACAGATGGTGTCTGCGCGCGAGGTTGATCGCTACCGCTCGGCGCCGCTCAACTGAGCACGCGGAAGCTCGCATTGGCCATGCCGTGTTGCGGAGAACGGCAGTGTCAACGGTGACCGAAAAATCTATTTGCAAGGCATTGCACCGATTTCCGGCAAACCTCTTGACTTTGGCCTGTGCCAACGGCCTCGCGCGTACCGAGGGGGTAGTTATCCACAGCTTCTGTGGATAACGCAGTCCCCGGTTTGGTACAGTTCTGGTCTGTTTGAACAAATACAAAGACTGGGAGTCGCCAATGCAAGTCGTTCCACAGCCTGCGCCATGCGGCGCACTGGTGCAGGACATCGACTTGAGACGGATCGATGCGGGCCAGGTTGCCGCGCTGCGCGCTCATTGGCTCAAGCATCTGGTGCTCGCCTTTCCTGAACAGTCGCTGGAAGTCGAAGACCTTGAGCGCTTCGCCGCGCTGATCGGTCCCTTCGGCAGCGACCCGTATTTCCATTCAATTCCCGGCCATCCGCATGTCGCGCAGGTGCGGCGTGACGCCGATGAGAAAACCAGGATCTTCGCCGAATCATGGCATTCCGACTGGAGCTTTCTGCCCGGGCCGCCAACCGCCACCCTGCTGTATGGCAACGTGATTCCGCCGATCGGTGGCGATACCTTGTTCGCCAATCAATATGCCGCCTGGGATGCGCTGCCGGCGGCACTGCGTACCCAGGTAGCCGGGCGCAACGGCATCCACTCGGCGCGGCGCGGCTACTCGCGCCAGGGAATCTACGGCGAGAACGATCGCGGACGCTCGATGGCGATCAAGTATTCCGACAGCGCGATGGCGACCCAGGCCCATCCGATCGGTCGGGTCCATCCGGAAACCGGGCGCACCGCCCTGTATGTGAGCTCCGGCTACACGATCGCCATCGACGGCATGCGCGACGACGAATCCGCCGCCCTGCTTGCCGAACTGTGCGCGCACCAGGTGCGCCCCGAGTTCGTCTATCGCCAGCGCTGGGCCAATGGCATGCTGGTCATGTGGGACAATCGTTGCCTGGTGCATGCCGCAACCGGTGGCTATGATGGGCATCAGCGTCTTCTGCACCGCATCACAGTCGCTGAAAAAGTCGCGCCAGCGATCGCCTGAGGTCCGGGCGGGGCGCCGCGTGGCAGATCATCCAACATCCAAAGCGCTGACTTGAAAATCTTCTACGGCTGGCGCATCGTCGCCGCTGCCGCCGGCATCCAGTGTCTGCAATCGGGCCTGCTGCACCAGGCCTTCGGCGCCTATGTGGCGGTTCTCTCCGAAGAGCTTGGCTGGAGCAAGACTGCGCTTGCCGGCGCCGCCGCGGTGCAATCGCTGGAGTCCGCCGTGCTCGGGCCACTGCTCGGCTGGGTGATCGACCGCTCGGGCGCGCAGCGCATGATCGTGTTCGGCATCATCGTCTTCGGCCTGGGCTTCATCGCGCTGTCGCAGATCGACACATTGGCCGGTTTTTACGGCGCGATCGTGATGATCGCCGTCGGCGCCAGCTTCAGCGGCTATTTTCCGCTCACCGTGGCGGTGGTGCAGTGGTTCGAACAGCAACGTGCACGTGCCTTGTCAGCCATGGGCTTCGGCCTTGCCTTCGGCGGCCTTGCGGTACCGGCGGTGGCGTGGGCGATGCAGAGCTTCGGCTGGCGCGCCGCCGCCTTCGGCTCGGGCGTGCTGCTGATCGCGGTCGGCCTGCCGCTGTCGCGCGTGATCAAGAGCCGGCCCGAGGATCACGGCGAAACGGTGGACGGCCTGCCGCCGCCACCGCCGCCGGTCACCGGCATGCAGCCTGCCGCCGGCGCGCAACGCGAATTCACCGCCCGCGAGGCGGTTCGCACCGCCGCCTTCTGGCTGCTCGCGCTGGGCCACGGCATGTCGCTGCTGGTGGTCACCGCGGTCAGCGTGCATGCGATCACCCACATGAAGGAGTCGCTTGGCTACTCGGTGGCCCAGGCCTCGCTGGTGATCACCCTGATGACTGTCGGCCAGGTATGCGGGGTGCTGCTCGGCTACACCATCGGCGACCGCTTCGACAAGCGCTACGTGGCGGCGATTTGCATGCTGATGCACGCCGCCGGCATGTTGATGCTCACCTACGCGCTGGGTTTGCCGATGCTGATCGCCTTCGCCATGCTGCACGGCATCGCCTGGGGCTTGCGCGGCCCGTTCATGCAGGCGATTCGTGCTGATTATTTCGGCCGCACCTCGATCGGCATGATCATGGGTTTGTCAGGCATCATCATCGCGCTCGGCCAGATCGGCGGCCCGCTGGTGGCCGGTGCGCTGGCTGACTACACCGGCAACTATCGGCTTGGCTTCACCCTGCTGGCGATCCTGGCCGGGCTCGGGTCGCTGTTGTTTGTGATGGCGCGGCGCCCGGCGTAAGCGCGCCGGCGCCATTTCCGGTGCGAGTCGCTGAATCTATTGCGTCGGCACCACCCGCGGCCGCCGATCCTCGCCGGTCGCCACATAGGTCAGCGTGGCCTCGGTGATCTTCACCGTTTCCAGCACCGCCGGGTTGCGTTGCGCAAAGACGTCGACGTTGATGGTGATCGAGGTGCGGCCGACCTTGACCACGCTCGCATAGAACAGCACCACGTCGCCGATCAGCACCGGTTGCTTGAAGGTAAAGGCGTTGACCGCGACGGTGGCAACCCGGCCGCGCGCGCGGCGCGCCGCCACTACGCCGCCGGCGATGTCGACCTGGGCCATGATCCAGCCGCCGAAAATGTCGCCGTGCTGGTTGGAATCCGACGGCATCGGCACCACCGAGAGGATCGGGGTGCGTCCTTCCGGCAGCGCAATGCTCACTTCTTCACCCATTGGCCCTGCGCGTTCTGCACGCTCCAGCCAGGCTGCGCTTTCTCGATCCAGCGCTGGGCGAAGGTGTTCCTGATCTCGGCTTCCCATTCGGGCTTGCCGTTGGCGCGCGCGATCTCGCGGTACAGGGTGGCGCGGTCGGCGTTCTCGGCGGCGATGATGCCGCCGACGCTGGCGCGCTGCGGCAAGGGCACCGCATTGGCGTTGGCCAGCGCGAGATTGCCGTCGCGACCGATGCCGATCGCGCCGCTGGCGTAGTGGGTTGCCAGCAGCGCGTGGCGATCGCCCATCGCTTTCCTGAGCGTGTTGATGGCGGGTGTGTTGACTTCGAGGTTGGCCTGGGCGGTGGCGAAGCCGGCGGCCAGGGCCAGAACGAGCGCAGCAAGAATCCTGATCACGATGATGTCCTTTACTTCGATGGCGCCGGTGCGGCGGGTTTGGGCGCGCCGGTCCCGGTCGCAGGGGCCCCCGCGCCGTCGCGCCGCAGGTTGTAGACCTCTTCGATGATGCGATCGGCGGCCTTCTCGGCGGCCGCCGCCGGAAAATAGATGTTGATGGTCACGCAGGCGGCGAGCGGCAAAAATGCCGCAGCGACAGCAATGCGGGCGGCGTGGCGGAGTTTGCGTGCTGGCGTCATTGCGCGACCATTCTCGAATTGCCTTCGGTAACTATCTGGAGCCGCTCGGGTACGGTTGTCGGTATCTGCCGGGTGACGAATCGATTGTAACCAATGCGAATACCGGCAGTCCCCACAGCACGGGCGAATACTTCATGCGATAACGCGCCGGCGCCACCGGACGTTGACCTGCCTTGGCCTCCAACGCCGGTCATTTCCGCGATTCCTGTCCCGAAATGCCGATGATTTGCGCGCCGGCCTCATTGCACGACCATTTTCGAGTTGCCGTCGATCACCGCCTGGATCCGATCGAGCATTTCCTGCCAGCCGACGAAGCGGTTGTAGCCAACCACGTTGAGAGCCGGCATGCCACCGCCCTTGACGATGGTGTAGGCGCCGCCGGCGCCGGCGACGCCGTCGACGCCGCCCATCTCGCAAATGTTGTTGCGCAGGCGGCATGACAGGCCGATGCGGTCGTAGCCGAAGGTGTCGAAGAACCGCAGAAAACTTGCCTGGATGGCAGCGCCGGCGCCGGCGCCGCCGATCGATGAAATGTTCTGCACCGCGCGCTGGCTGATGCGCTTCTTGAAATCGCCGGGGCTGGTGAGGATGCGCGCGTCGAACGCCAGCGGCTGCCAGCTTTCCATCTCGAGGGCGTCGACATCGACATCGACCCGGCCGCTGATGCTGCCGAACTTCACCGCACCGGTCATGGTTTCGAGGTCGACGCCGCGCAATTTCAGGTTGGCTGCCAAGCGCGGCGTACGGCCGAATGGATTGTCGATGCGGATGCCGTCGACACTGGCATCGCCGTCGAATACCTTGAACAGCAAGGCGCCGTCGACACTGAGGCTCGCGCCGTTGTCGCCCTCGACGTACTGCATTTGCGGCAACACCGCCGACAGGCTGCCGCTCATCGGGTGCCAGCCGAGGGCTGCGGTCAGGCCCTGCATTGAAATCGGCGTCAGCGCGCCGCGCAGTCGCGCCTGCCAGCGCCCCGCATCGCGGCCGATGTCGATTTCATTCAATGCCAGCACGCCGTCAAGCAGCGGGACGATCAGGTGTGGCACCGACAGGCGGCCATCGCGCAGCTCTCCCTGCGCCGTCGCCGGGCCGAGTGCGAGGTCCTTGAAGCGGAGCTTGCCGATATCAAGCCGGAACGGCGTGGCGTTGACTGGCTGAAAGCCGAAGTCCAGATCGATTTTCTCGATCCCCAGCCTGCGCGCAGGCGCATCCACGCCGGCACCGCTGAGCCGGATGCGCGCCTGCTCAATGCCGGTCTCGCTGGCGGCCACGCTGACAGTCGCGCGGCCCGTGAGGACGAGGTCGGCCAGACCATGTTGTTCCAGCCAGGTCTGCGGCAGCAACGGCCGCAGCGCCGCAAGTTGCAGGTCCGGTGCCTCGATCGTCCAGCGCCGTGCGCGCCAGTCGCCAGTGTCGATGCTGGCGCGCACCTCGATGCGCCCGAGGGAACGCCAATCGACGCTTGCACTGTCGACTTCGAGCCGGCCGCCGGAAAGGCTGCCGCTTGCAGTGAGCAGATGCCCGCCTTCGGCCACGTAGACCGGGTCGATCAACACAGCACCCGCGTCCCATGCCAGGCGCGTGCTCCAGCGCCAGTTGGTGCCATCCAGGCGCGCTTCGATGGCCAGCTTGCCGGCCAGATTCTCGCCCGCGCGCAGGCCGGCGCTATCGGCGAACGCGCCAGCTTCGATGCTCAGATCGGCGCTCACCAGGCGCGGTGCGAAGCGCACGACGCCGCTTGCGCGACCGGCGGAAGGCTTGATCTCGCCGGGCAGCCAGGGGGTCAGGCGTGTGAGCTGCGCCTGTTTCAGGGTGAGCGCGAAATCGTCGCCATCCTGCATCAGCTGCCAGGTCTCGCCGGCGGCTGTGGCGAGCGTCAGGTCCAGGCTCTTGCGACCCGGGTCGTAGATGAAGTTGACGCCCAGGCGTTCCGGGCCCTGCAGCACACCGTCATCGCACCGCCAGATGCCGCGCAACGCGGCGAAGCGCGCGCAGTCCAGGCGCAATTTGTCGAACTTGCGGCCATAGCCTTCGAAGCGGCTGATCTCCACCCGTGCGCCGTCGGCGGCGGCCCAAGCCACCCGGACACCATCGGCCTTCCAGCCGCGGCCCTCAAGGGTGCCCAAGTCGAACGACAGCAATTGCGCAAATGCGACCGATGCGCCGCAGGCCAGCGCGAGCAGGAAGGTGCAGGCCATGCGGCCGGGCTGCAAATTCCACTTGTCAGGCTGCTGCGCGCGACCGGCCGTCGGAAATTTCGAGAGTCTCACGCAGCCAGTGTAGTCGCGCGCGCAGGGCGCCAGGCAAGAGGCGCGATTTCCATCCCGCCTGCCGCCGGTTGGCTGCGCGAGGGTCGCGTCGTCCAGGGCTTAGAGATCGACCACCCGCAACAATTGGGCATACGGCACACGCACATCGCCGGATTCCCGCGCGACTGTCGCCGTCTTGGCGTTGATCCGCTTGATCACGCCAAAGCAGTGCGCCAGCTCGCGATCCTCGAAGCTCACCTTGTCGCCGACGGCGAATGCGGTACGGCCGATTGCCACCGGCGCCGGGCCGCGGCCGGCAGGTGGATCAAGCTGGATTGACGCGTAATGCAACCAGCGCAGCTTGTGGTCCTGGGTCTGGATCAGTACGCGGTCGGCCATCAGTTCAACCACCCGACCGCTGTTGAAGCGGTTTTCGCGTTCGCTCATGTAGTGGATCAGTTGGCCGACTGTGAGGCGCCGGCGGATTGAAGCGATGCGTTGCGGATCGAGCAGGATCGCATCGATGCCTACGCGCAGCCGGACCAGGTCGCGATCGCTGGCGAGATACAGGCTGTCGATCACCTGTTGCCAGTCCGGTGGCTTGAAGGCTTTCATGGCGCACATAGCCGACGGTCAACGGCGCGCAAGGCCACGCCCCGGATGGCTGTCCGCGACGGTATTGCGGGAGTGCGGAATAGCGTTTCGCATTGCAACATTTTACCTGCGCAGTCCGTCCAACAGGCGCTTCTGCGCTGATTGTCGCGCCGCCCGGTCGCAGCGGGCGGGCGACGAACCAACAATCGGCGGTCATCGATGACGGCGCGCGCGGATTTCGGCTTGCTTCGCAGATTCGGAATAGCGCGGCGCCGACGCGACTTGCCCGCACCAGCCCGGTGCGCGGAACTGTGTGATTGATCGATCAGTATTCGTCGAATTGCGGCCATTCGCGGGCAGATATAGTGATTTGAGCGTCGTCGCAGGCTTGCGTCGACACGCGTATTCGCCATCCAGGCGATCAAGAGAGAGGGAGAGAAGCAATGTTTGCCTCCATCAAGTCGAAAATGCTCGCCGTCGTGGCCCTGAGTCTTTGTGCCTTGGTCGGCATGACCATGTTCGCGCTGTACAAGGCGCAACAGTTCGAGAGTGCCGCCGGCGCGTCGATCGAATCCCTGATGCTGACAACGGCCGCGGTGGACAACGCGCGCGCCGCGCAGCAGCGCTTCAAGACGCAGGTGCAGGAATGGAAGAACATCCTGTTGCGCGGCGGCGATCCGGTGGCGTTCGAAAAACACATGAAGGGCTTCGAGGCCGAGGAAAAGCTGGTGATCGAGCGCCTTGATACGCTCCAGCGCTTGACGAAAAAGCTCGGCATCGCGCAGCGTATCGATGTTGATGCGAGCCGCAGGACCATGGCGGAGCTCGGGGTCAAGTATCGCGAAGCGCTGAAACTCTACGACCGTGCCAATCCGCAGGCCGGCCTTGCAGTCGACAAGGCGGTGCGCGGCATCGACCGTGCGCCGACCGAGGCGATCAGCAAACTGGTGGCGGAATTGCGCAAGCATGCCGAAGAACTGGGTGCGGCAAGGCGCGCAGAATCGCACGCCATGAACATGTCGATCCGTTCGGTGCTGCTCTGGACCCTGGCGCTGACCGCCGCAGCGCTGGGGCTGGGCGTGCTGGCGATCGCCGCTTCGATCAAGCGGGAAGTCGAGGCGATGCAATCCACCGCGGCGCGGATCGCGGCCGACAACGACCTGACCTTGCGCATGAACGGCGTGCCGAGAAGCGAGATCGGCGCCATCGCCCGCTCGGTGAACCAGGTGCTTGATCGCTTCCAGTCGGCCATCTCGACTGCGCGTGACAGCGCGTTGGAAGTCGATGCCTCGGCGAAGACGCTGTCGGCTTCTTCCGGCGAATTGAGCGAAGCCGCCGAGCGGCAGAGCGAGGAGACCAGCCGCAGTGCGGCCGCCGTGGAGCAATTGACCGCGGCCATCGCGGCGGTGGTCGAGAGCACCGAGGAGGTGCGCAGTCGGGCCGAAGACAGTCGCGACAAGGCGGCGTCGGGCGCGCAGGTGGTCGGCCAACTGGTGGGCGAGATACGGCTGGTCCAGGACTCGGTGCGCAGCATCGCCACCTGTGTCGACGGTTTCGTCACCTCGGCCGCCTCGATTGCGAAGATGACCAATGAGGTCCGGGATCTGGCCAGCAGGACCAACCTGCTGGCGCTCAACGCGGCGATCGAGGCCGCACGTGCCGGCGAACAGGGGCGCGGCTTCGCCGTAGTTGCCGACGAAGTGCGGCAACTGGCCGAGCGTTCGGCTCAGGCGGTCGAGCAGATCGACACCCTGACCAACGATATCAACCAGCGTTCGATGGAAGTAAAGGGCAGCGTCCTGCACGGCCTGCAAAGTCTTGACAAGAGCACCGCCCTGACCGGTGTGGTCGAAACCGCGATCGGCGCGGCGCGCGGAAGCGTGGAACAGGCCTCGGTCGGCGTGGCCGAGATCGCGGGCTCGGTCAGGGAGGAAAAAGCGGCAAGCACCGAGATTGCCCAGGCCATGGAGCGCATTTCGGTGATGAGCGAGGAATCCAGTGCCATCGCGCGCCTTACCCGAGGCACCGCGCAAACGCTGGAGACCCTCGCGCACAATCTCTCGCGTACGGTCGCGACCTTCAAGGTCGCCTGACATTCGGCCGCCGGCCGGGCCGCGCGAAGTGCCGGCGCCCCCGGCGGTGCTGCGGTGAGCTCGACCGCAGCGTGCCGCCAATTGCTTTTCTTGTGAATTGCATGATTCACGACAAGAACATGCCTCTGGCGAGGCTGTCATGTTCCTGGTAACGGTCGGTAGTCGCGCCGCTGGTGCCCGTCTGTCCGCGCAATTGCCGGTCGAGCGGCTACACTGGCACGCTTGCCGTGAGTGCCGGCCTTCGAGCGCCGCGCTTCCACCACCGGAGTCCTTGCCATGAAAGCAATCCTGCACGCAGTGTGCGCCGCTGTCGCGCTGGCCGCATCGATCAATTCCTTCGCCCAGGCCTGGCCGGCGCGGCCGGTGCGGCTGATCGTTTCGCAGGCGGCCGGCACCTCGCCTGACATTGCCGCCCGCCTGATCGCCGAACGGCTGTCGCGTCAGTGGGGCCAGCCACTGGTGGTGGAAAACCGCGCCGGCGGGCAAAACGTGATCGGCGCGCAGGCCGCGGCGCGCGCCGCCCCGGACGGTTACACCTTTTTCTTCGCCACCACCGCGGCGATCATCACCAACCCGTTGACCTTCAAGACGCTGCCCTATGATCCGCCGCGTGATTTCGACGCCGTCGGTATGATCGCCAAGTCGCCGATGGTGGTCGCCGTCGGCGCCGGGGTGCCGGTGAAGTCGCTGGCCGAACTGGTGGCGCTCGACAAGAGCAAACCCAACACGTTGTCGGCAGCGCACGAAGGGCCGCGCACCTTCAGCGGCATGATGAGCCAGGCGCTCAACCTGACCACCGGCATGCGGGTCCTGCAGGTGCCCTACAACGGCGCCACCCCGGCGATCCAGGACACCATCGGCGGGCGCACCCAGATCGTGCTGCTGTCCTCCGCCGCAGTGGCGCCATTCATCAAGCGCGGCGACCTGAAGCCAATCGCGGTCACCGTCAGCAAGCGGGTAGCGGGGCTGGAAAACGTGCCAACCCTGGCCGAAACCTATCCTGGCTTCGACTATGCCGGCTGGTTCGCCGTGCTGGCGCCGGCCGGCACGCCGCGCGAGGTGGCGGTGCGCGTCAACCGGGATTTGAACCAGGTGCTGGCCGAGCCCGAAGTGGCGCAACGCCTGCGCGACCTGGGTCTGGTGCTTGAACCGGGAACGCCGGAGGCGCTCAACGAATTTCTCTCCGCCGAACGGGCGCGCTGGGGAAAACTGGTCAAGGAGATCGGTTTGCAGCCGGAGTAGGTGCGGCATCCTGGAGCTGACACGCTGGCGGTCGGTTGCGGCCCCTTGTTTGTGGACAAGGACCGCGAATCGATGAAAATCGGGGCACTCGAACACTGACTGGATCAAGGCCGCACATGAAAGCGGTGGCAAAGACTGCGGGCGCAGCCCGGAAAAATTCCTCCACCGGCGAACGACTGGCGGCGGGTGCCACACAAGCGCCGGCGTTGCCGACATGTCGCAAGCGCCTGATCGTCGGCATCACCGGCGCCACCGGCGCAATGTACGGGGTGCGCCTGCTCAAGGCGCTGCACGGGCTGCCCGACTGGGAAACCCATCTGGTGGTGTCGGATGCCGGCGTTCTCAATGCCTGGCATGAGTTGGGCTTGTCGCGCAAACAACTCGAGCGGCTTGCCGACGTGAGCTACAGCCCGCGCGACATCGGGGCTGCGATCGCCAGCGGGTCGTTTCTTACTGTCGGCATGGTGATCGCGCCGTGTTCGATGAAGACGCTGGCGGCGGTGGCGCATGCACATGCCGATGACCTCGTGTCGCGCGCCGCCGACGTGGTGCTCAAGGAGCGCCGGCGTCTGGTGCTGATGACGCGCGAGACGCCGCTCAACCTGGCGCATTTGCGCAACATGGTGGCAGTCACCGAGATGGGCGGCATCGTGTTCCCGCCGGTGCCGGCGTTCTACACACGGCCGGCATCGATCGATGCGCTGGTCGCCCACAGCGTGGCGCGGGTGCTCGATTTGTTCGGGGTTCACTCCGAAGACCTTGAGCGCTGGGCAGGGATGAAGAAAAAGATCTGAGCCTTCGCCTTCCGTCGCAGTTGCCTGCCGCAGGCCAGGCGCCGGTTCAATCGCTTCTCAGGTATCGCCGTCGCGTACCCGTCGGCCTGCGGTTTCGGTCAGTGCCGCACGGTCGATCTTGTTGGTGCTTGCCAACGGGAGCGCATCGACGAACCAGATCCAGCGCGGATGCTGATAGGCCGGGGCGTTGGTCAAGGCATGTGCCTTCAGTTCGGCGGAAGTCAGCCCGGAACCTGCGTGCCGGATCACGAAGGCAGCCGGCTTCTGGCCCTTGATATCGTCCGCCACCGGTACCACCACCGCCTGCTGTACCGAGGGATGGGCTTCGAGCAGCTTCTCGACTTCGCCTGGATAAATGTTCTCGCCGCCGGAGACGAACATGTCGTCGCTGCGCCCGACGAAAAAATAAAAGCCGTCGTGGTCGCGACGAAACACGTCATCGGTGATGTAGAAGCCGTCTGCGGTGAACGGGCGCTTGAGTGGCGGGTTGCGCAGATCACCCTTGTGATAGCCCAGCATCAGTGCCGGCGATTTCAGTTGCAACACACCTTGCGCGGCATCGTGTCCGGTGCCGTCGTCGAGGCGCAGCGCGACCGCCGGATGCGCACAGCCCACCGAGAGTTCCGGTTGTTGCAAGCCCTGCGGGTGGGGTCCGAACACCACCGGGCCGCCTTCGGTGGTGCCGAACGCATTGGTGACCTGGGTATCCGGCAGCAGGGCGTGAATCGCCGCGAGCAGGCTGGGCGAGACCGGCGCCGAACCCATGCGCAGAAATTCAACCGATGTCAAATCGGTGTGCGCCAGCTGGTTCTTCTCCTGCAGCATCATCGCCACCATCGGTGGCACCGCGGTGAGCCAGGTGCAACGATACTTTTCAATCGCCTCGATGTAGGCCGCGGCGCTGAACTGCGGCAGCAGCACGATGGTCGCATGCGCCATCGAGGCCAGCTTGGCCAACGCCAGTGCGTTCATGTGGTACAGCGGCGCGGCGATCAGATAGCGGTGGCGCGCCCAGTCGTTGTTGCCCAGGCGGGTGCGGGCCACCCACAGATGGCTCTGGTGCGACAGCATCACCCCCTTGGGTTTGCCGGTCGAACCCGAGGTGTAGAGAAACATCGCGACTTCATCCGGAGCGGGCGCAATCGCGGTGTACGGACCATGGTCGAGAAACGCGTCGAAGCCCTGTGCCCCTGACTCGTTGAAAGTGATCGTCGGCAGCCCGGCCGGTACCGCGCTCTTGCGCGCGGCATCGCAAAACACTAGGCGCGCATCGGCATCTCCCAGCACGAACTCGACCATCGCCGGCGGAAATTTGAAATTGACCGGCACCGCCACCAGGCCGGCGCGCATGATGCCGTAGTAGGCGGCCAGGTTCTCGACGCGATTGGCGGCCAAGAGGCCGATTCGTTCGCCGCGCGCGAAGCCACGCCGGAGCAGGCCGCGCGCCACGCTGTTGGCCATCGCGTCGAGTTCCGCGTAGGTGAATTCGCGCGGCGTGGTTTCACCACCCAGATCGATCAGGGCCGTCTTGTTCGGGTCGAGATCGCGGCGGATCAGGTCGCCCAGGTTGGTGAAGTGCGGCACAGGCATGGCGGATGAAAAGGGGGTTGGTCAGGGCACTGGCAGTTCGATCCGGGCCGCCTGGTCGCGGCGCAGGGTGTTGATGGGAGCCCGCGACCGTGCCGAACCCGGGTCAATGCCGGGCCGGCGCACGATTCGGCGACGGGTTGGCGCCGCTCAGGCTTTCGGCGGCGGCGGTGGCGCGGTCGAGTAAACGCCGCGGCCGCTGGCGCACAGCGCACCGTCCTTGTCGAAGATCTGTGCTTCGGCGACGCTGAACTGGCTGCCGAACTTGATCACCTTGCCTTTCGCGGTCAGGTCGCCCGGCATCGCGGCGCGATGGTAGTCGACCCGCAGGTCGATGGTCGGCACGCCGCGCCCGGTTTTCGAAACCAGCGCCCAGTCCGCAGTCAGGTCCACCAGCGCGGCAAGGATGCCGCCATGGGTGTATTTGCGATCCGGGTTGACCACCCATTCCTCGCGCCAGGTGGCGGTCAGTTCGATCTCGCCTTCGCCGACCGACACCACCTTCAGGCCCAGCCATTGGTGATAGGGCCCGCGGCGCAGTTTTTCCTCGACCTGGGCCGCCGTCAATTTCTCTTCGCTCATGGATATTTCGCTTCCGTTCTATTGAGAATTGCATAATTCGTGACAAAAACATGCCTCTGGCGAGGCTGTCATGTTTCTGGTAACGATCAATGGGGAGTGATGATGACTTTGCCGATCACTTCACGATCGGCGATCAGGCGCAGGCCCTCACGTGCCTCCGACAGCGGCAAATTCTTGTCGATCAGGGGCTTCATCTCGCCCTTGGCGATCATTTCCATCATCGCTGTCAGGTTCTCGATATAAAAACTGTTCGAGCCGATGATCTTGAGTTCGAAGCTCCACACGTAACGCAGGTCTTCCTTCGGATCATGGCCGGCGGTGGCGCCGCATACCAGCAGGGTACCGCCGCGCTTGAGGCATTTCAGCGACGGTACCCAGGTGTCGCCGCCGGTGAAGTTGATCACCACGTCGACGCCACCTTCGTAACTGCGGCGTTGCGGCTTGCCGTACTTCTCGACCGCCCACCTGGAGAAGTCGACCTCCTTGTAGTTGATCACATGGTCGGCGCCGATTTCGCTCAGGCGGGCAAGTTTATCGGCACTGCTGGCGCAGGCGATCACCTCGGCGCCCAGCATTTTGGCCAGGATCACGCAGCCGGTGCCGACGCCGCCGGAGGCGCCGAGCACCAGCACGCGGTCGCCTTTTTTCACCGTCTGGTGGGTCACCAGCATGCGATGCGCGGTGCCATAGGCCACCGGCAGGGCGGCGGCGTCAGCGAACGAAACGCCGGCCGGCATGGCGATGAGTTGTTCGGCTGCGACCAGGCAGTACTCGGCCATGCCGCCGTCGAGCATCTCGCCCATCAGGCCGCGGGCCTTGTTGAGCGGGTTGACCAGCACGCGGTCACCCATGTTCCAGCCGCTCACGCCGGCGCCCACCTCGACAATCTCGCCGGCCATGTCAAGCCCGATGACCACCGGCAACGGTACCTTGATGCCGGGCATGCCCTTGACGGTGAACACATCGTGGTAGTTGAACGAAGAGGCGCCGACCTTGATGATCACGTGGCCTTCCCGGATCACCGGCATCGGGTGATCGGTGACGTAATCGAGGTTTTCCAGGCCGCCGTGTTGGCGCAGGACCAGGGCTTTCATGATTTTTCCTTGTTGAATACTGCTCGGTGCGTGAATAAGAAATTGCCGACCCTGCGGGCTTCGATTGGCGAACGGGTGCGGGGTTTTCGCGTCGGTGTGGCGGCGATCCGCTGCCACCACGGATACAAGCAGCCGGCCGTCGCTCAATGCGCTGCGGCCAGCGGACGCACCGGTTCGCATGCATGCCGACACTCGCGCCATCAAGGCCATGGATCTGCATTGACGACGCATCATTATCGCCGCCATTGCCTGGTTGGTGGATCGCATCCGGGCCGGCGAAGGCGACCCTGGTGGTGCTCGCCCCAAGCCGCACGCCGACGATCGGTGCGGTGTTGCGGAAGGTGGCATCGCAGGTGAAGCTCGCTTTGCTCGACTCGCCGTCTGCGACCAGATATGCGCACGCGGCATGATGGCCGCGCGCCGCGCTGAACTGCTCGAACCTCCACACCAAGGCAACGATCGAGAAGCAACCCGCGGGATCGGCGTGCGGCAGATGGCGTGTGCAGCACCGCGGGTCGCCGCGGCGGGCGGCTTGGTGAACCATTCCGGGTTCACCGCGCGCGGCGGCAAATCCCCCTGGGCGCGGGCGGGCCGACCTCACGATGAACGTCGCGAGTCATGCGGTTTGCCGCGTCGGCCGCTGCCGGCCGGTGCGTCCGGCGGCGCGCGCTGCGACCTGTTTTTTCCGGCCGTGGCGGCCAGTGCGGCCAGCACCAGAAACAGCCACAGGAATCGCGGCGCGTCGATCAGTGTGTTGAGCGAACCCGACACCAGAAATGCGCCCAGGCCGGCAAGCGCCGCCAGTCCTGCCGCGCTGCCGCGCCGGGCCGCCCGCCAGCCGCCGCCGAGCGCCACCGCGAGCAGCGCCAGCCACGCCAGCACGCCAAACCAGCCCTGGTCGAACAGCACCGATACGGCAAGGTTGTGAATGTGCCACGGCGGGTCGATGTCGGTGGCGAAAAACCAGCGGTCCATGCCGGCATGGAAGTCGCCGTTGTGCAACAGACCGGGGTCGCCATCGGCGGCCAGGCGGACATTGTCGACATCGAGCAGCGCACCGCTGCCCGGGGTGGCCAGTGTCAGCTTGAGTGGTGCGCGGATGAATGCGGCTTCGAGCGCCGGCGGCAGTGACGCCTGGACCGTCTGCCAGTTGCCCGCGCCGGCGCGCGCTTCCAGCGTGACCTGTCGGCAGTCGCGCGAGGCGAGCATCCATTTGCGGCACAAATAGACGTTCAGGCGCGCCGGCACGGTGGCCGAACGAATGTCGGCGCTGACGGTCAGCGCGCCGGCGGCGGCGGCGCCGACGATCTGCTCGATGTAGATCGTGGCGCCGGCGCCCAGGCGCAGGAACTGGTTGTCGCCTTCGCGCTCAAGGCGGAAGCCGGCGGCGCGTTGCGCTTCCTGGCTGCGCCAGAAATGGGCGTCCGGGAAGCGGCCCACGCCCATGCCGAAGAGCTCGGTCAAGGTGTCGTCGCTGCGCAGGTTCAAGGCGTCCGACCAGTGCGCCGCGCGGATGTCGAAGTCCTGCCGCACCTGGCCCAGGCGCTCGCGCGCATACGGGCCGTTGAGAATCGGCAACGCCACCGCGCCGATCAGGGCCGCCGCACCGAGGGTTGCGATCAGTCGCAGCGGGCGATTGAACGTGGCCGCCAGTGCGGCCAGCAGGCCGATGGCAAGCACCAGCCCGAACGCGGCGTAGCCGTTGCGCGAATAGGTCACCATGATCGCGTAAGTGGTGGCGGCCAGGAGCGCCAGGGCGAAGGGAATCAGCCAGCGCTTTCCGGGCCGGACCAGGGCCGCCATGGTGTAGGCCGAGGCAACCGCAAGGAAGCACTCGATGTACGCGCCGCCCTTGTGCATCGCCGAGAACGGTCCGGTGACGCGATAGTCGCCGGCGAAGTTGAACCAGCCGACGAAGGCGGCGCGCTCCCACACGATGACCGCGATGGTCAGCACCAGGCCCGCGTTGATGCCGGCCGAAAAGCTGGTGGCGGCCGACTGGGCGCTGGTCTGCGCCAGCCGGTCGTACAGGCGCAGAAAAAGCAGCGCCCAAAGCGCGCCCTTGGCGATGCGCAGCGCGTTGAAATGGCTGTAGTAGCTGGCCAGGCTGTTGGCGTCGAATTCAGGCAACGGCCACAGCCCGCGCACGGTGCTGACCAGAAGGCTCGCAGCGAACAGCAGGAAAACCAGGGTCGCTGCCGGCCGCGCGGAGCGCCGGGCGCCGGTTGGTGGCACTCGATAGAAGCCGACCGCCAGGCACGCGGCCTGCAGCAGATCAAACTCGTCGATGAAATAGCGGCCGCTCCAGGGAGCGAGGTCGAATACTGGCAGCGCTGCCGGCACGATCGCCAGCAACAACAGCGGGCGCCACCACACTAGCGCCACGCAGCATGCAATGACGGCGAACGCCATCGGGCCCACCGCGGGCAGCATCCAGGCTGCGCCGGCGGCCAGCGGCACTACCAGCAGGCGCCACCAATGCGCGGGCCGCGCGCTCGGCGCCTGCGCACCCAGCGCCGCTGAATGTGCGATCGGCGCGGCCGCCGGGGTCGGAGGCCTGGCGGGTGATGCTCGCGGCGGCGCCGGCGGCAGGTGCGCCGCGGATGGCGCCGGCGCCTGCATCGGTGTACGTGCCTCGATCGACGTCAGCAGCCGGATCAGCATCCAGTTCGACGCGGCGGCGATCAGCACATTGGTCGGGTCCGGGTGGGCACCGATCTGAAACAGCTTGCCGCCTTCGACCAGCAGCGCGGCGAGCCCCGCCCACCACGCGGCGCCGGCTGCCGATCTGTGGCTCGCCCAGCCGAACGCCGCCAGCGGCAGGTACATCACCACCACACCGCCGAGGCTGTACACCGCCTGCGCTTCGCTGGTGAAGTAGTGGTAGTAGAACGGCATCAGGCGCATCTCGGCCCAGGCCGCCGCGGGCGAGTCGGTCCATGCATGGCTCCACCAGCCGCTGGCGGTGCACAGCAACAGCGCGTACGGCGGCAATAGCCACAGGGCAAGGCGCGCCAGGCGGCGGCGCCAGGCGCCGACGCCGACGATCGCCAGGTCGCGCTGCAGCCATGCGCCGAGGCCGACGCCCAGGCTGCGGCTGAGGACCGATGCGCCCTGGCTCATGCCACTGGCGACCAACAACTGGCCGAACTCGATGGAAAGCCCGAGCAATGCGCCCACCAGCAGCGCGCGTGCCAGCCCGGTGCCGCCCGGCTTGCCGCGCACCAGCAGCATGCCGATCGGCACCGACAGCGCGAGTTCGACCAACCACTGCAGCCCGATCCGCGTGCCGGACCGGCCTTCGGGAAACGCCAGCAACCAGCCCCAGTGGTCCGAGTCGAGCTTGCCGCGCAGTTCCTGTGGCGACAGCAGAAAATCGAACGGGAAAAAGCAGAACAGCACATAGCCCGCGACATAGGCTTGCAGCGCGTAGTGCACAAGCCGGGTGCCGTCGATCGTCCAGGCTGCGCGCAGCCGCGCAAGCCAGGGGCCGAAGAACGGCACCAGCACGGCGCCGAAGAGGCTACCCAGGCATTCGGCGATCAGATCGTTCTGCGAAACGGTACGCGGAGGGAAGTAGACCTGGGTGAACTCGACCGCGAAGGCGAGGCCGAAACACAGCGGCAGCGCCGGCATGAAGGCGAACGCGCCGGCGGCGCCGAACATGCGCACCGCAAGGAAACCGAGCGGCACATAGAGCACGCCGTTGGCCACCCAGTCGGCGCGGGAAGCCAGGCCCAGTTGCAGGAACGGCGCGTGGACGAAACGGTCCCAGGCCTGGTCGAACGGCAGCGCGCGGTAGTCCAGCGGCACCAGGCTGCCATAGATGATGAACGCGGCGTAGGCCAGGAACAGCCACCACGCGATCGCGGATTGCTTCATTTGGTGTCGGTGGGGTCAGCTGTGACTGCGGCCGGCGCGTGCGGCAACAGTGCTTGCGTTGGGCACCAGTGGTGCAAATCGGCGACGCGCCGCCGCATCGCGCCATGCATCACTGTGCGAACGGGTGATTCAGGCTTTCGGGTCACGGTTGCATCGGAGTGGGCCGCCTGTCGATTGCCGCGGCCGGCACGTTGGAAAAAAAACAGGCTGCCGGGCGATTGTATCGACAAGCAGTCGCTGTGTTTACCTGTGGCGACGGGCACGACATGCCACACGCCCCGCACGGCCGGATTTGCAGGGTGTGCCGCAGCACAAATGCAAAAGGCCCCGCGCATGCGGGGCCTTTTACGGGGCTGATCGGTAGTGACGGGTTGCCAGGGACGCGCAACCCACCGGTGCAGCCGGTCTTCAGGCTGCCGGAATGGCCACGCGGCGACGGGAGAAGCCAACCAGACCGAGGCCGAACATCATCAGCGCGAGGGTGGTCGGTGACGACACCACACCGAAAGTGACAGGCACGTCGGGGTCGCCCTGCGTGATCGGGCCTTCGGCCATCAGTCGCAACTGCACGATGCCGTCAGCGCCAAGATCGAAATCAACCACATCGCTGGCAAAAATCGTCAGCGTATCCTCAGCCCAGCCTACCGACAATTGCGCCAGTTGATGGATCAAGTGCGTGACCAAAACCGTGCCGTTCGTGATCGTGACGTTGCGCGCCAGATCGAGGTCATAGATGACCGCAGTGTCAGGGCCAGGGCCGGCCGAACCGCCACCGGTGTCGCCGACCAGGAAATCGAACGGCTGTGCGATATTTGAGCCAGTAGTCACCACGCCATTGTTGACATCAATTGCCGCTTGCAATCGATGAAAAATCACCTGGTCCAGCGGCAGGCCGTAGCCGAAGATCACCGCATTCGACGAATTGATGTTGAACAGCGCGTTGTTGGCGGTGACGTCCTGCGGCGTTGCAAGTGGATTGGTGGCGACCGGGGGGTTGCCGGTGCAGTCATTGGTAGTGCCGGAGGGATTGCTTGAGCCGATCAGTGTTCCGCAATTGCCAAGGCCCACGAACATGCCGCCCAGCACCGCCAGCGGTGTGCTGGGGTTGTTCACATCCACGCCTTCAATCGACAGCGTGTAGGGCGCAGCCGAGGCGAAAGCCGGCAGGGCTGCCAGCGCAATTGCAAAAAAGTATTTCGAGAATTGATTGCGGCGCATCGCACGAATTCCTTTACAAGGTTGATGCCGGACATGTTGCTTGTGACCCTCTCGAAAAGATCAAGAAAGCCGGTTCAGGAAGGACGTAAATGCAATATCAGTGCCAAAGAAATTTAGCTCTTTCTATTCAACACGTTGCGCAGAACAGCTAGCGTTTGTGACGGACTCGCACGGGGCGTGTGTAAAGTTATCCGACAAACGTTGCACTCTTTGAATCTAGCGATCGATGCTGTGGCTGCGGATTTTGCAAAATACTGTTACGCGCGGTCGAGTCTGCGGCGGCTCGCATTGGTCGATTCGCATGGGCCTTGATTGCCGGGACTTCACCAGCGTTGGACACGCGTTCGAAGTATGCTGCCGCCTGCCCTACCAACCCCAGAGAATGTCCATGCTCGCCCTGCTCACCGATCCCCAGGCCTGGATTGCATTCACTACCTTGACCGCGCTGGAATTGGTTCTCGGTATCGACAACATCATCTTCATCTCGATCCTGGTCGACAAATTGCCGCTTGAAAAGCGCGAGTTCGCGCGACGCATCGGCCTTTTCATGGCCATGTTCATGCGGATCGGCCTGTTGCTGGTGCTGGCCTGGATCGTGGGCCTGGTGACGCCCCTGTTCAGCATTGGCGGCCACGACATCTCGGGCCGCGACCTGATCCTGATCCTTGGCGGCTTGTTTCTGATCTGGAAAAGCACGGGCGAGATCCATCAATCGCTCGAAGGCGAGGAAGCCCATGGGTCAAGCGCGGTCAAGGCGACCTTCGCCGCCGTGATCATGCAGATCATGGTGATCGACCTGGTGTTCTCGCTCGATTCGATTATCACCGCGGTGGGCATGGTCGACGACGTGCGCGTGATGATCGCGGCGGTCATCGTGTCAGTGGCGCTGATGATGCTGTTTGCCGGGCCGATCGGCCGCTTCGTTTCCGACCATCCGACCATCAAGATGCTGGCCCTTTCGTTCCTGGTGGTGGTCGGCACCGTGCTGGTCGCCGAAGGTTTTGGGCACCATGTGCCAAAGGGCTATGTGTACTTCGCGATGGCCTTTTCGCTGGGGGTTGAAATGCTCAACATCCGCGTGCGAAAGCGCGCTGCCATACCGGTGCGGTTGCATGCACCGCGGATTCCGGGCGACTGAGGTTTCGAACCGGTTTCCGCGTGGTGCGGCTCGGCGGCGGCCAGTACGCCGTGCGCAAGAATGCGTGGTCGGGCAAGCGCCCGCAAGAGTCCTCTGGCAGAGCCCGCAGCTTCGATGTTTCGCCAGGCCATTGCCTTCCCGCGGCCGTCATGTTTGCGCAATGGATCGGTGTGCCGCGCTGCCGACGCAGCGCCGCCCGGCAATCGCCGGAATTGTGATCCTGGGACAAGCCTGTTCCGATGATCCTGCAAGCGTCGCGCGCAATATTCTTCTACATATCTGATTGCATTACCTTCCGTGCGTCGCGTGGAGCGGCGTCGCCACTTCACGAGGCGTGGCAAGCGGCACTTCGGCATTGGCCGGTAGCGGCATTGACCGCGATGGTGCCGGCAATTCCGACGCACTGCCGGATTTGCGTCCGGCATTTTCTGAACAAGGAGTACCAGCATGAACGGCATCAATACCAATCCCGCCTCGTTCGGCTCGCAGCGCGCCCTTTCCGGATCACAGGCCGCGGCCGGGCAGGCGGTGCAACGCCTGTCAACCGGCCTGCGGGTCAATGGCGCGAAGGATGATGCCTCCGGGCAGGCGATCGCCGAGCGTTTCAATTCCCGGGTCAAGAGCATGAATGTCGGAGTGCGCAATGCCAACGACGCAGTGTCGCTCGCGCAAACCGCCGAGGGTGCGCTGGCGAGGGTCACCGGCATGCTGCAGCGCATGCGCGAACTTGCCATGCAGTCAGCCAACGGCACCAACAGCGCTTCCGACCGCCTGAACCTCGACGCGGAGTTCCGGCAGATCGGACAGGAGATCACCCGCACGATCGGCTTTACCCACTTCAACGGTGCCAAAATCCTCGCTGCCGATGCCGGAACCCATGCGTTTCAGGTCGGTGGCGGCGCCACCTCGAACGATGTCATCTCGATTGCCACCACGCGACTGGACAACAATCCGACCGTCACTGCGGCGACCGGCGCCGGCATTACCGCGGCAACGCTGGCGACCGCGGCGATCGACCTCATCGATACGGCGATTGGCCTGGTCACCAGCGAGCGCTCCGGCTACGGTGTGGCGCAGAACCGCTTCGAATCGGCGATCGCCGTGCTGCAGGTGTCGGCGGAGAACAACGC
>JANPGJ010000339.1:0-2297 GCA_031423955.1 Burkholderiales bacterium | reverse complement strand
GCGCGACCAGCGCCACCGACTCGACAGCCCCCAGGCGCAGCAAACCACGCAAAGTCTTGCTGCTGCCGCTGTGCTGTGCAATGTCATCGCTGAGCTTGAGCATGCGATCGACCGAATCGACCATGCCGCGTCCGCGCGTGGTGAGTTCGGCGTGCTGGCGATCGCGCTGGAAAAGCTTCGCCCCAAGAACCTTTTCAAGCTCGGAAATACGCAGCGAAACCGTCGGCTGGGTGACATGCAGTTGGCGCGCCGCCGCGTGAAAGCTGCCCAGGCGGGCGATCCAGTAGAAGGCTTCGAGTTGTGCCAGCGAGGCCCGCATGATTTGAAAAGCTTATCACGTGAAGGACCATTTCCAATTACCGCCAGACCGTCGACCAAGAATATATTGGGTCCCCATGCGCTTCGCCGGCAGTTGTCCGCAGCGCCCCAACAGGAACAAAACATGGCGAGTCAGGCGGTAGACCCGATCGAATTCGAGTTATTCAAGAATTCGATCCTCTCGGTCGCGGATGAAATGGCGCTGGCCATTCACCGCACGACCTATTCCGGGGTCCTGAAGGACAACATGGACTATTCGACGGCGTTCTTCGACAGCGCCGGCCGCCTGGTGGCGCAGGGCTTCACCCTGCCTACCCACCTTGGCTCCATGCCGTCCGCCCTGGCGGCGGTCATGCGCCGGTTCGGTGATGACGTGCATCCCGGCGACGTGTTCGTGCTCAACGACCCGTTCGATGGCGGCATGCATCTGCCCGACATCTTTATCTTCTCGCCGATTTTTATCGATGGTGAGTTGATGGCCTTTGGCGGCACCATCTGCCACCACACTGACGTCGGCGGCCGGGTCGCCGGATCGAATGCGTCCGACTCGACCGAGATCTACCAGGAGGGCTTGCGCATCGCGCCAATGCGAATGTATGAGGCCGGCAAACGCAACGACACCTTCTTCACCTTCCTGGAAAAGAACGTGCGCATGCCGGTGCGCATCAACGGTGACATTCGTGCCCAACTTGCCGCCTGCCATATCGCCGAGACCGCCTTTGCCGAACTGTGCGCGCGTCACGGCAAGGGCCGGGTGAAGTTTTACATGAACGAACTCATCGACTACGCCGAGCGCATGACCCGGGCGGCGATCGCCAAGTTGCCCGACGGCACGTTCAGCTTCGAAGACTTCATCGACGACGACGGCATCGATTTCGGCACACCGATCCCGCTCAAGGTAAGCATTGCCAAGCATGGTGACACCATTCGTTTTGACTGGACCGGCTCTTCGCAGCAGGTCAAGGGCGCCATCAATGCGACCTTGTCGTTCACCAAGTCTGCCGTCTATTGCGCGGTGCAGTCGATCATTGGCGCCGGCATCCCCAACAACGAAGGCGTGTTTCGCGTCATCGAGGTCCACGCGCCGCCCGGCACGATTACCAACTGCGTGTTGCCAGCTGCATGTGCGGCCCGTGGCCTGACCGGATTTCGCATGGTCGACGTGTTGTTCGGGGCCTTTGCGCAGATGCTGCCGGGCAAGGTTTTCGCCGCCTCGGACGGCGGTAACACTGGCATTTCGATCGGTGGTTATTACGCCGACCGCTCGCCTTTCATCTACGTCGACTTCACCTGCTCGGCCTGGGGCGGGCGACCCGACTCCGATGGCCTTGACGGCAACTCCAACATCTACGCCAACATGGCATCGCAATCGGTGGAGATCACCGAACTTGAACAACCTGTGCTGATCGAGCAGTACGAATTCATCGCCGACCGCGGTGGCCCGGGCAAATTTCGCGGCGGCGCACCGTTTCGCCGGAGTTACCGCTTCACCGAGACCGAAGGTGTGTTGCAGGTGCGCTCCGACCGCCGGGTGTTCCGGCCCTACGGCCTGTATGGTGGCGAGCCCGGCAGACCGTCCATGAACTATTTCACGCCTGCCGGTGGTGCCACCGCGCCCATCAATTCCAAGGTCACGATGACCATCCGCAAGGGTGACCTGTTCAGCCACGAAGTGGCCGGTGCCGGCGGCTGGGGCGACCCGCTGGAGCGCGACGCCTGGCGCGTGCTCCAAGACGTACGCAATGGCTTTGTCAGCCAGGACGCGGCTGCCAGTGACTATGGTGTGGTGCTGGCCCAAGATCGTTCCGAGGTCGATGAACCGGCTACAGCGCGCCTTCGCGCCCGACTGCGCCAGGAGCGCGGCTGGCAGAACACGCCTGCTGTACTGCGCGAACCGGCGCCGCGCCACCTTACACAAACCGGAAAGGCACAGGTATGAGCGGCTATCGCGTCGGCGTCGACATCGGTGGCACATTTAC
>JANPGJ010000338.1:0-21805 GCA_031423955.1 Burkholderiales bacterium | reverse complement strand
CTTGTCGACCTGCACCGCCGCCTGGCCGAAGTAGCCGGTCTGGCTCGGGCCGTAGGTCAGCAGGCCGCCCGCCTCGGCATTGGTGGCGAGCGCGAAGACAGACGGCAGGCGGTGCTTGATCGCCAGCGCCGCGATATCGCTGCGCGCGCTCAGCGTGACACCGTTGGATGCGACCATCAGGGCCTCGGCGCGCTCCTTGACTGCCGCGGCGAAGGCGGCTGGCAGAGCGGCAGCCGTCTGCACTTCGAGCGATTGCAGGCGCACGCCAAGCTGGCGTGCCGCCGACTGGGCAATCTCGAACTGCGGCTTGCCTGACGCATTCCAGAGAAAAGCAATGCGTGTGGCCTTGGGCACCATTTCGCGCAACAGTTGCATGCGCTTGCCGGTGGTCTCGTCGACCATGTTGGAGACGCCGGTGATGTTGCCGCCGGGCCGCCGCAAGCTGGCGACGAAGCCGAGTTCGACCGGGTCCGTATTGGTGGGGCACATGACGATCGGGATGCGCTGCGTCGCGCGCTTGGCCGCCGCAATCGGCAGAGTGGTCGAGGCGACGATCACGTCAACGCCTGCGCGCACCAGCTCGTGGGCGAGCGCATCGACCGATCCGCCTTCGACTGCCGGCACGTGCATGACGTACTCCAGGTTTTTGCCCTCGATGTAGCCGAGCTCGCGCATCCGTGCGCGAAAGGCATCCCACTGCGTGACGCGGGTCGCCATCGGCCCCGGCGGCAGGATGCCGACGCGCCACACCTTGCCGGCGCGTTGGGCGAGGGCAGGCCAGGTGTTTGCCAATGCGGAGGCACCGGCACCGATGAGGAGTTTGCGGCGTTGGGCCATGACTGGTTCCCTTTGGTGGCTCATTCCGGACGCAGGCCGGCTTCAGCGGCGCGCTGCACCCATACCTCAAGCTGGCGCTCGGCCAGGGCCTGCTGTTCGGCCACGCTGTTGGGCGCCAGGGTCTTGCCGGCGTTGCGGAATTTCTCGATCACCTCGGGCCGGCTCATCGCGCGCTGCACGGCGGCATTGATGCGCGCGACGATCTCGGGCGGGGTGCCGGCGGGCGCGGCCAGCCCGACCCACACCTGCAGGTCGAAGCCGCGGTGGCCCAGTTCGCCGAAGGTCGGCAGGTCGGGGAACTGCACCGAGCGGCGCTCGCCGGTGGTGCCGAGTGCGAGCACACGCTTGCCGCGCACCAGCGGGCCGACCGCGGTGGCGTCGCCGAACATGTAGCGCACCTGGCCGCCGGCGACATCGAGCGCCGACTGCGGCTGGCTCTTGTAGGGCACCGCCAGCGCGCTGATGCCGACCATGCGGTTGAAGGTGCTGGCGATCACCAGGCTGGTGGCCGAGCCATAGCCGAAAGGCAGGCTGGCGGCGCGCGCACTGGCGATGAATTCGGGCAGCGTGGCGCCGGCCGACGGGTGCACCACCAGCAGCATCGGGTCGGTGACCAATAGCGAGATGTGGGCGAAATCCTTCACCGGGTGGTAGGGCAGGCTTTTCACCATGCCGGCGATGGCCGAGTGGGTGGCGCTGCTGGCGATCATCAGGGTGTAGCCGTCGGGTGCGGCACGGGCCACCAATTCGGTGGCGATGCGGCCTTCGGCGCCGGCCTTGTTTTCGACCACGATGGTCGTACCAAGCAAGGGGCCGATCTCTTCGGCGGTGGCGCGGCCGGTCCAGTCGGTGCCGCTGCCGGGGGCGAAGGCCACGATCAGGCGTATCGGTCGCTCGGGCCAGGCGGCGATGGCATTTGCGGCCAGCGCCATCATGAGGCCGGCGAAGAGGCCACTCACGCGGCGCACCCCTTTGGAGGCGCGATTGTTCATTGGGCTGCGCTCCGGTCCCTGCGTGACAGCGTCGCCGACGCAGGCAGGTTGCTGAACTCGGCGCGCCCTTCGGTTGGCCGGGCGGGACCGCTCACGCGACGGCCCCGGTCAGGCGTTTCAGTTCGGCCACCGCATCGTCGAGTTCCTCGAAGCAGGGAAAGCCCGCGGCGCTGAAGGCGGCACGCGCCTCATCGGCCGTCATGTCACGCTCGGCGGCAGCCGCGGCGGTCAGTCCGACCACCACCGGCTTGCCCGGCGGGCGCTCCTTGAGGGCGGCGAGAATGCCACGCGCCTGCCCGGCCAGCGAGGTGGCGGCGAGGATCGAATAGACCAGAATGCCGCGGATCGCGGGGTCGCGCGCGCGGTCCATCACCAGCAAGGCCTTGGCGCGCGCCGCCGCCTCGCCGGCGCCGCCGGTGCCGTCGACGAAGCAGGCCGGCGCCAGGCCGGCGTCGGCGAGATAGTCGAGGGTGGCCATGCCCAGGCCGGCGCCGCCGGTCAACATGGCGATCGTGCCGGGCATTTCCACCAGGGTCATGTGCGCGTCGTGCGCGCGCCGGCCGCGGTCGCTCAGAGCCTCGCGGGCGAGCCGTGCCGAGAGCAGGCCGGCGCGGTGCGGGTGGCGCGGATCGGCCGCGTCGTCGGTGATCACCTTCGCATCCAGCGGCAACGCGCGGCCTTCGGGCGTGATGGCCAGCGGGTTGATCTCGATCAGTTCGGCATCTTCGGCGACGAACACCTGCCACAGCGACGAGGCCAGGCGCGCCACCGCGCCCAGCGCATTGCCGGCCAGGCCGGCGTCGCGCAGAAAGTCGACCACATGATGGGTCGCCAGACCGCGCAGCGGGTCGATCGGCAACCCGTGGACAGCCGCGGCATGGGCTTCGATGTCGACACCGCCGGCGCGGGCGAACAGCAGGCGCGGCGCGCAGGCGATGTCATCGATGGTGATGGCCAGGTAGTGCTCGGCGACGATCGGCACGCATTCCTCGAGCAGGACCCAGGGCGCCAGGCCGCTCGCCTGCATGGCCGTGCGTACCGCCTCGACCGTCGCGGCGAGATTTTCTGGTGTAGTGCGCCGCACCAGCCCGGCCTTGCCGCGCCCGCCAAGCGCCGCCTGCGCCTTGACCATGGCTTCGCCCTCGAAGGCGATGGCGTCGTCGGGGCCCAACAGGGTGCGGCGCGGCAGCGCGATGCCGTGGCGCGCCAGGAGTTCCTTGCCGTCGTGTTCCACCAGTTGCATGGGTGTCTGTCTCCTCTGCGCCCGGCGGCGGTGTGCGGTCGGGTCGATGCGGCGCGGGATGAGGCTATGATACGTCGGCTCACGGCAACCGCGTGATGCCACTTTCCCTGGACCATGGCGATCCTTCTCGAAAGCAGCGCGCGCATCCTGGTGCAAGGGGCCGGCGCCGGCTATGGCCAGGCGCAGCTCGATGGCATGCGCGCCGCCGGCAGCCGCGTGGTGGCGCTGGTGTCGCCGGGCCGTGGCGGCACGCGGGTCGGCGACGTGCCGGTGTTCGACACCGCACCTGCGGCGGTGGCGGCCACCGGCGCCGACGCCAGCGCGCTCTACGTGCCGCCGCTGGGCGTGCGCGACGCGTTGATCGAAAACGCCGACGCCGGGATTCGCCTGTGCATGGTCGCCGCCGAGTACGTGCCGCTGCATGACAGCCTGCGCGGCCTGGCCTATGCGCGGGAGCGCGGCATGTGGGTGGTGGGCCCGAATTGCCTGGGCATGGTCTCGCCCGGCCGCTCCGCGCTGGGTTCGTTTCCGCCGGCGTGGATCATGCCCGGGCCGGTGGGCCTGATGGGGCGCAGCGGCACCCTGACCTTGTTCACCGCGCGCCTCTTGACCCGCGCCGGGATCGGCCAGACCAGTTGCATCAGCATGGGCGGCGACATGGTGATCGGCCGCAATCCGGCCGAGTACCTGCGCGAGTTCCTGGCCGACCCCGAGACCCGCGTGGTGGTGGCGTTGGGCGAGATCGGCGGCGGCAAGGAATACGAGATGCAGGACTTGATCGCCGGCGCCGCCAAGCCGGTGGTGACCCTGATTGTCGGGCGTCATGCGCCGGCCGGCGAGCGCATGGGGCACGCGGGGGCGCTGGTCGGAGGCGAGCGCGATACGGCCGCGGCCAAGCGCGCGGCGCTGCGCGCGGCCGGTGCGCATGTGGCCGACAGCCCGTATCACGCGGTCGAGATTGTCAAGCGATTGCTGGGGCCTTGACGGGCGGCGCGACGCGCCGCGGCGCAGACGCGATGCGCAGGCAGGATGTGGCCGGAAGCGGTCGCGACGGCCAGCAACTGCAAAGCCAGCAAGGCAAAGCCAGCAACTACAAAGCCGGAAACTACAAAGCCGGCAAACTACAAAAGGAGAAGACGATGTCGATGCAGACCCGGGCAGCAGGGCAGCCGCGGCCCGACGCCGCCGAGGTGATCGCGGACCACCTGGTACGCACCAGCTACGATGACTTGTCAGCCAAGGTGGTGGCGGCCGCCAAGGCGGGCATCCTCGACACCATTGCCTGTGCGCTGGCCGGCACCGGCAATGCCGAGATCGCGGCGGTCGGTGGCCTGGTCGAAGACTGGGCCGGCAAGCCGCTGTGCACGCTGATCGGCGGTGGTGGTCGCAAGGCCTCGCCGGAACAAGCCACCCTGCTCAACGCGGCGATGGTGCACCAGTACGATTTCGACGATGTGCATGACATCGCGCCCTGCCACCCCAGTTCGACTTCCGTGCTGCCGGCGCTCGCCATGGCCGAGGCGAAAGGCGGCATCGACGGCCGGCGTTTCATCACCGCGGTGGCGCTGGGCAACGACCTTACCAGCCGGGTTTCGCTGGCGATCCACGGCAACGTTCACGATTACCCGTGGTTCCGCGCACCGGTGGTCGGCATCTTCGGCGCCACCGCGGCGGCGGCGGTGATCCTGGGTGCGAACCGCGAACAGACCCTGAATGCCTTCGGCCTCGCGCTGCCCGCGGTGGGCGGCACCTGGGCCAGCCTGCAGCACCCGGGCTCGAACGTGCGCTCGCTGCGCGATGGGTTGTCGTACCGCAACGCCGTGCTCGCCGCCGCGCTGGCGATGCGCGGCATCTGCGGCGAGCGTGACGTGTTCGAAGGTCCCTACGGCTTGTTCCAGGCCTTTTTCGGCGGCAACTACGACCGCGAGCGCTTCGTCGGCAGCCTCGGCCGCATCTACGAGACCGAGCGCGTGTCGCTCAAGCCCTGGCCCTCGATCCGCCACCTGCACACCACGCTCACCGCGGTGCTCGACGTGATGGTGAAACACGACCTCAAGTTCGATGACGTCGAGAACGTCCACCTGCATGTCGGGCGCACCAACCGCAACCGCTGCAACCCGGTGGCGCCCGGCGCGATTCCCGCGCTGCGCATGGACCTCTTGGGCAACCTGGTGTTCGCGGTGGGCAACGCGATTCGCCACCGTAATGTGCCGCTCGAGGTGTATCGCGACCCGGTGAGGGCCGACGACGTGATTGTCAACGCGATGCCAAAGGTGAGCTGGGAATACGATCCCGCGATGGACGGCGAACTCACTTTCGAGCGCGGCTTGATTGACCTCACCACCAGCAAAGGCGAGGTGCTGCGCGGCGCCTGCACCGTCGCTCGCGGCCACCCCGACAACCCGATGAGCGAGGCCGAGCGCCATGCCAAGCTGCGCCTGTGCGCCGCGGCCGCCGCCAGGCCGCCGAGCGAAGCGCGGATTTGCGAAATCATCGCGGCGGTGGATGACCTGGAGAACATGCAGGACGTCAGCGCGCTTGCCGCGCTGCTTGCCTGACCGGAGATACCGATGCCCGTTACCTACAAGCTGTGCAACCTCGCCCTCGCTGCCGCAACCCTGCTGTCAGCCAACGCCTTCGCGCAGGCCTACCCCGCAAGACCGGTCCGCATCATCGTCCCGTATGCAGTCGGCACGGCGACCGACGCCGCCGCGCGCATGCTGGCGCAGCGCCTGGCTGTGGTGTGGGGCAAGGGTGTGACGGTCGATGCCGTGCCCGGCGCCGGTGGCGCGGTCGGTACCCAGGTGCTCTATAAGTCGGCCGGCGACGGCTACACCCTGGGTGTGATCGCCGGCGCCCACGCGATCAACGCGGCGCTCTACAAGAACCTGCCCTACGACTCGCTCAAGGACTTCAAGCCGGTGATGAACCTGGCCTACACGCCGCTGATGATCGTCATCAACCCGGCGCTGCCGCCCAAAACGGTAGCCGAACTGATCGCCCATTCGAGAGCAGCGGCGAAGCCGCTCAACTACGGCTCGGGTGGCACCGGCAGTGCCCCGCACCTGGGGCTCGAATACTTCCTGCAGATGGCCGGCATACGCATGACCCACGCGCCTTACAAGAACCTGGGCCAGATGGGTGCCGACCTGATGAGCGGCCAGATCGACCTGACCATGGTGGCGCCGGCCACCTTCCTCTCCAACATCCGCGCCGGAAAACTGCGTGCCCTGGGCATCACCAGCACCAGCCGCAGCGCGCTGTTTCCCGAGGTGCCGCCGATCAGCGACACCGTGCCAGGCTACGAGGTGAAGGTATGGATCGGCCTGGTCGCGCCCAACGGCACGCCCGACGACATCATCGCCAAAATCACCACCGACGCCACCGCCATCATGCGCAGCGAGGAGATGGCGAAGACCATGCAGCAGCAGGGCATAGAACCGGAGCCGCTGCCGGCCGGACCGTTCTGGCAGCATGTGACCGCCGAGGTCGCGCGCTGGACGAAGATCGTGAAAGAGGCGGGGGTTACGCCGGAGTAGTGATCAGGCGGGATTCGCCCATTGAACAATCCTAGCCAAATATCAACTCTATTCTTCTACTTGCCAAACACCTGATGCTTGAGCCAAGAAACGAAATAAATATTTTCAAAAACCCTGTGCCTCAAAAGACACCGCAGCCAACCGATCGAGCGCGCTGACAATCGCGCGGTCATCGAAGATGCGCTGCTTGCGGGCGGCCGAAGATTCACCGGCCGGCCATTGCGCCAAGCCTTGTCGAATGCCATCTGGCGTAGATGCGCAGCCGGCACGCTTGATCAGCCAATCCACGGTGGCCAGCAATTCCATGCCGAAGGGTGACTCGTATCCGTCGATTACACGCGAGGTGGCTTCCAGGGCGTCGAGGTATGGCTTCGCGGCCAAGCTCTTGAGATAGGCCTGAACCACGTCCTTGCGGGAATCGTCAAACCAGATAGTGTCGAGCGGTCCGGCGTCGGCGATTCTCTTTTCGCAGTGCAGGTAACTGCCGTCGAGGTCGTTCAAGAGATGCGCGAGGCGTTTGGCGTAGGGGCCGAATCGATTAGCCTCGAACTGGAGATCGAGCGGATTATCGGGTGCACATGCTTCGATGGCCTGCTCGAGGAACCAGGCAAGCTTCTGGATCTCGAGCAGGCTGCACTCCATTCCCAAAACCCAATACCGCCGGACCAATTCGGCGACCAGGGCGCGCGCAGGTGTCAGCGCCTCGACACCCGTCCGTTTGGCAACGTTCTGGTATTTGGCAGTGGGTTCGTAGACGAGGATTTCCGCGCCTTCGAGATCGCCCAACTGCGCTTCAATTTTCGGCCGCACTCGCGCCCAATCGAGACCGCCATTGCCGGCGCCCAGAGGTGGTATCGCAACGGAGCGAACCTGGTTTTCGACAAGAAATCGGCGCAGGTCGCGCAGGCCTTCTTCCACCCATTCCAGGCGGGACGAGGCACGCCAGTGCTGCTTGGTGGGAAAATTGACGATCCAGCGCGGGCCGTTGAGTTCGCCAGTCTCGGTCACGAACATCTTGCCAACGCGCACTTCGCCCGCCTTGCATGCGGCAGCGTAGCGCCGAAAGTTCTCTCCGAAGCGCTCCTTGAACATCAAGGCGATGCCCTTGCCCATGACACCGACGGTGTTCACGGTATTCACCAGCGCCTCGGCGCGGGCTTCGAGAAGATTGCCTTGAACGAATCGGATCATTTGAAATACCACTCCGGTATCGAGCGCACAGCGAGGGCAAAACCAGCGTTCGCGATTTGCGGGTCGATCGATCGCTTGACCGCGTCACTGTAGCAAATCGCTCCGAGTAGCGCATTCACCGGCAGATGCCGGTGGACCAGTGCCTCGGCCTGATACCGTTCCACCTTCTCGGGATCGTCTTCACTACGCCGAAAGTCGCGTTGTTGCAGGAGCGGCCAATCGACCTGATCGAGCCTGGCCACCTCATTGAAGTAGCGCGCGAGCGGCGGATAGGCGTGACGATCGGTGAAGATGATCGGAATGCCGAGCTCCCGAACCTTGTGGACGCTGGAGACCAGGATCACGATGTCTTTGTTGGCATGTTTTCTGATCCCGCCGTGACCTGTGTGAATGTTGTACAGCATGGGCGAAAAGGGCGTGAAGTAGAACGGGACGTAGTCGGAAAGAGCGCCGCCGGGCGGCAGGGGCACAATGCGATGTGTCCGTCGATCGATCAATTCCTCATTGCCGATCGTCACGAAGGCAGGGTCTCGCATCGGTGAATTCTGGCAATGCAGACCCTTCGCAAGGATCCAGGGCAGGTTGGTCAGGTGCACTATGCGCCAGATCAACGCTTTCTGCGGATTGAGGTTTTTGTAGACCCTGGTTGTGTCAGCTCGACCGCATTGTATTGACGACCACCGGATGCGAATCCCCCAGCATTGCTGACTCGGTTCCAGCCTTGTGCATCCACCGCCGTCCTTGCAGGTGCCGGAGGCCCGCGCTGTTGAGGCTGCCGTTGCCGGCAAACGCGTCGTCCTCGTCCTGTTGCCGGGCCTTGGCGATGCGCCAGGCCGTGATCACGCGAGGAAGCCGTGCTCGATGCGGCCGAGCAGAGCTTCCATCTCGCGCGACCCTGCCTCGGTGGCAAGAAGTTCGACCGGCGTACGGCTTCGCAGACCATGCTGCGGCGCACGCAGCCAGGCGCGCACCTGCTCCCGGTCTTCGAGCACATGTTCGGCTAGTGCCAGCACGCTGGCGACCCGATAAACCCGGTCGCTGACGCCGTGACCCAGGCGCGAGTTCCGGCTGATGGCGCGTTCGATGGATTTGACGCCGATATCCAGAAGCGTCGCGATTTCGTCGACGGTAAAGCCGGTCGCCTTTTTCAGTCCCAGCAGGGCGCTGGCGGGAAAGCCGCGCCTGATGGCGGAGTCGGCCTGGAACGGATCGGCCGAACCGGTGCGGCCAGCCAGACCCAGATAGGAAAGTGCGGTGCTTGTCATGTCGATTTCCGGAAGGTGACGCCCGCGATTTGTCTCGGCGGCGATCCTACGAATGTCTGTTAATGACACCACAAATTAGGCCCAGGCTTCGGGGCTCTTTCGCGATCCTACAAGGCTGCGATATCCAGCGGCGTCAGCGGCGCCTTGTGCAGCATGACGATCTCGTTGTCGCCGTCCTTCCACGCCGGGTAGCGCGCACGGACCAGCGGGTCATGCCCGGGCACCAGGTGGTCGGGCGTGTCGGCCAGCTTCATCAGCTTGCGGAATCCTTCCAGCATGTCGCCCACGTGGAAGATGATGGGGAACGGCGACTCCTTGTGCAGGTTGGCGTAGTAGTGCGCCGCGTCGGAGGCCAGCACCACCCAGCCGCGCCCGGTGTGCACCCGCACCCCCTGCAGGCCGGCGGTGTGCCCGCCGACATACACCAGCTGTATGCCGGGCGCGAAATCGGCGTCGCCTTCGTAGAAGTCGACACGCTGGTCATACACGCCGCGCACGATATGCACCACGTCGTCGACGTCATAGGCATGGCGCATCACGTCGTACTTCATGTACTTGCCGGTGGCGTACTGCAATTCCTTTTCCTGCAGGTGCAGGCGCGCGTTGGGCAGCATGTGCACGTTGCCGGCGTGGTCGTAGTGCAGGTGGGTGACGATCACGTCCTTGACATCGCTCGGGGCGATGCCAAGTCTGGCGATGGCGTCGATCGGCGAGCACAGGAACTGCCGGTTGCGACGCACCGAGGCTTCCTTCGAAAAACCGGTGTCGACCATGATGGTGCGCCCGGCGCCACGGATGATCCACACAAAGTAGTCGATCGGGTAGGGCCCGTCATGTGGGTCGAAGGCCATGAAGGCCTCCTGGCGCTTGCGCGCCATGGTGGCATAGCGCAGGGCGTAGATTTCGTATTGCGGCAGTGGCTGGGTCATGGATGGATCAGTTCGGAAGGGCAGGTCCGCATCAGGCGGGATGTTGCCAGGGGTTGATGACAGGCACGCTCAATCCACCGAAGTGCCGGGTGTTGCGGGTGGCGATTGCGGCCCTGCGCGCCAGTGCTATGCCTGCGATTTGGGTGTCGCGCATGTCACCGGGACGCCCGATCCTGCGCCGGTCGGCCGCCAGCACTGCCGCCTGCTCGGCCGCGGCGCGGTCGAAATCCAGGATCCTTTTTTCGATGACGACATTGTGCAAGCGGGCAAAGGCGGTTTCGAGAGCGGCGCGCCGCTTCCCGTCGTCCAGGCAGGCGATGCCGAGTCGAATTTCGAAAATGCTGATGCTGGAAAGCCAGATCGATTCAGCGCGTTGGCTGTCGAGCCAGTCGACCACGATGGCTTCCGGCGCCGGGCGCATCAGCGCGGAGACAACGTCGGTATCAAGAATGATCATTTGTCGAATGTGGCTGGTCGCGGGCGACCGCCGCGCACCTTCGGAATGTCTTCCTCGAGACCGATGCCGGCGAAGAGCTCGGCGATGCGGGAGCCGAGCTTGATCGGCGGACGATCGGGCTCCCTGGCGGCGTTGAGAAGTATCTGGCGTACTTCTTCTTCCATGCTGTGCCCATGCAGCACGGCGCGCTTCTTGAGCCGCGCCTTCACATCCTCATCGAGATTTCGAACTACGATTTGGGCCATGCCATCTCCCGAGTCGAGAAAGATATCATGATATCAAACGTGCCGGGATGGCGATTTGATGTGGCTGTCCTGCCGGATCAGGATTTTCCTCGCGCCGGATTTGTAGGGGCAATATCGCAGGAGGTTTGTCATTGATTGATGACAAGGGCAGCCCCGCCGAGCCCGAGATGAAAATCGGTCGACCAGCACTGTTGCAGCTTGCGTGTCGCCATCAACTGCAGGCCCATCGCGTCGGCCAGGGTCAGGTCCTGGTCACTGTACTTGCGCATCAGGGCGACGCCGGACTTGATTTCCGCCGGCCCGACCGGGACTACGGTGAGCGGTGTCAAGTCTTCGATGAAGGCCATGAACTGCATCGCGCGATAGCGGTCGTAGCGCTTGAGAAACCAGCCATGCCCCTCGGCGACGACCAGGCTGGTGGTGGAGAGCTTCGGCGGCGCGGAGAACAGTTGGCGGAACAGCGGGTGATAGGTATCGGAACGATCCAGAAGCGCGATCAGCGCCGACGTGTCGACATAGGCCTCAGGGCTTTTGGCCATAGATCAAGTCGTCGATATTGCGGCTGGACTCGGGATCACCGGATTCGACCATGCCTGCGTGGCGCATCCAGGGCTTGCTTTCATCGGCGGGGATGACGGTGCGCAGCGAACGGCGCAACAGCTCCGCCAGCGAGATTCCGAGGCGCCTGGCTTCCGCCTTGGCGGCTTCGTATTCGGGTTCGAGAAGACTGATTTGGGTGCGGATCATGACAGAATCCCATGTGATAACGAAAAGTCGAAAAATGTTATCACAAAGGTCAGGAGCGCGATCAGTCGATGGTGGCGCCGGATTCCTTGACGATCTTCGACCGGCGCGCCAGGTCTTCCACCAGCAGCGCCGCCAGTTGCGCCGGCGTGGCGTTTGCCAGGTCCACGCCGAGGGCCACCAGCGTTTCCTTGGTGTCGGCGGCGTCGCGCCCCGCATCTTGCTGTATCGTGCGATTCAACGCGCGCAAGCCATGTGCGATGTGGGGGAGAGATGGACAGACGTGTTTTCTTGCGCAGCGCGGTTGCCGGTTCGGTGATCGGGAGCGCTTCGCCGACCATGCTGGCGCATGCCGCGCCGCGACCGGGTCGCGCCGGCGCCTGGGATGCGGGCAGCCTGGCGCACCTGTTGCCGACGGTGAGCGACAGTGAAATCCTGATCAAGGCATCGTTCACCGCAGCGCTCGCCGCCGCGCCGGTGCTCAAGGTGAATGGCCGCAACGTCCCCGGCCGCATGACCGACACCCGCGGCGAGTTGTGGCAATTCCATGCGACGGGACTCGCGCCGGCGCGGAATTACAAGCTGATGCTGGTCGAAGGCAAGGCGGGCGCCCGTCCCTTGTGCGAGCCGTGGGACTTGAAGACCTTCCCTGCGCCGGACGCGCGGCCCGAAAGCGTGCGGGTCTTGTTGTTCACCTGTGCGGGCGGCCATGAGGCGAACGGCTTCCTGCCGCCGGCGCTGCGTAACCGCCTGCTGCGCCGCGCGCTGTCGTTTGCACCTGATGCTGCGGTTGCCAACGGCGACCATGTCTACTGGGACCTGCGCTCACCGCTGACGGCAAAGTCACTCGGGAATTCGCCCGCCGCGCTGGCCATCGCCGGCAGCCCGGATCGCGCGCAGGCGGTGTTCGGCACCGACAACGAGCGCTTTCTCAAGCGTTCGGCCGGCCCGCAGATCGTGCCGGTGTATGGCACCGATTTTCGTTCGACGCCGGTGTTCTTCATCCAGGACGACCACGACTATTACGAAAACGACGACGCGGTGGACGAGATCGTCACCTTCCCGGCCGACCAGTTCATGACCGAGATGGCGCGCTCGACGCAGGCCTTGTACTACCCCGAATTCCTGCCGGATCAGGCGCGTCCGCGCGGCTTGCCGGGCGCCTCGCATCTCGGGCGTCCATTACCGATTTCCGAGAGTTTCGGCACCCTGCGCTACGGCCGCCTGCTGGAAATGCTGCTCTACACGGTACGCCGCACCATGACCATGGCCGGACCGTCGGCGGTGTTTCTTGAGGACACGGTGGAAGGCTGGCTCAAGGCGCGCATGGCCGCCAGCGAGGTCGCGCATGTGGTCAATGTGCCTTCCAACCCGCCGGGCTGGACCGCCGGCAAGTGGGGCGAGTGGTATCCGGACATTCTCTCGCCCGACGGAAAGCTCAGCATCGGAGCGGCCAAGCCCTACTGGCAATCCGGCTGGGTCAGGCAGCACGACCGGCTGATGGCGGCAATGTCGGCCATGCGCGGCCGCGTGCCGCTGGCGATGAGCGGCGACCTGCATGCCTGCGCGCTTGGCCGCATGCTGCGCACCGGCAATGTCGACCTCTCGGCCAACCCGGTGGTGGCGGTGTTGAACGGCCCGATCGGCACCAGGGCCACCGGTTGGCCATCGGGCATCCGCAAGGTCGTGCCGCAGCCTTCGCTGCACATCACCATGGACGAAGCGGTGAAGCCAATCGAGCAGCACGGCTTCACCCTCGCCGACTTCACGCCCGACAAGGTGGTGTTGCGGATGTTCAAGTGGAACAATCGCATCCAGCCGCCCGAAGACATCGACCGGCTGGAGCCCTTCCACATCGCGGAGTTGCCGCGCCCGGCATAGCGCGCCGGTGGTGCGGGCGCGCGGGAATCTGCGCCGTGCCGCGCCCGTTGTCAGACCTTGTTCAGGCCCGGCGAGTGCGAGGTCACTTTCTTCATAGTCTCGTCGCTGCCGCCGCAGATGCCCCGCCTCCGCGCATGACACCGCAGCGGCCGCGTGGCTGCATGGGTTCGATGATATCGACTGGATTGGTCACTCGTGCACCAGCAAGCTGGTGCGGCCGAGTTCAACGTACTTGTGCGCGCCAAAGGCACGATTAATCGCGGGAAGACTGCCGCCCAGCAGGCGCTCCAGGTCAGCGTTGGAAATGTTGCCAGTCGATATCAACAGCAATCGAGGCTGGCCAGTCAGCAGGAATGACTGGACGAAGTCGCTGTCCTTGGTGACGACGATCCGGTCTTCGCGAATGGCGACTTCGACAATCTCGCGGTCTGCAGTGCGATTGCCGTTTGGGAGTTCAAGGGTGTGACGAACGTCGTGTCCGGACAGGGTCAACCATCGCGCGAGCTGCAGCGGCAACTGCGCGTCGACCAGGAATCTCATGCGGCGATCGGTTCGATCCGGCTTACGTGCGCCAGCCGCGCAGCGAAGGCGAGTGCTGCAAGCACATCGTCCCGCTCAAGGTCGGCGTAGTCGGCAAGAATATCGTCAATGCTCATGCCGGAGGCGAGCCACTCGAGAACGTTTTCAACCGGATAGCGCAATCCACGAATGCATGGCTTTCCGTGACAGACAGCCGGGTCGATAGTGATTCGTTGGTCCATGGGGCACCTTTGGCGTTGGCCTTGCGCAGGAGATGTCAGTCTAATCCTATGGCGCGGTTGCGGTGAGCCAGGATCGCCTGGCCTGTCGCCGTGCGGGAACCGGCCTATCCCTTGTTGAGCCCGAGTGACCTAGAGATGACTTCCTTCATGATCTCGTTGGTGCCGCCGTAGATGCGCTGCACCCGCGCATCGACATACGCCTTGGCAATCGGGTATTCCATCATGAAACCGTAGCCGCCGTGCAGTTGCAGGCATTCGTCGATGATGCGGTTCTCGATGTCGCTGGCGTACAGCTTGGCCATGCTGGCAGTCGCGGTATCGAGTTTGTTCTCAAGCAGCAACTCCATGCAGCGATCGACGAACACGCGCCCGACCGAGCACTGGGTGGCCACCTCGGCCAGTTTGAAGCGGGTGTTCTGGAAGCTCGACACCGGGGTGCCGAAGGCCTTGCGGTTGTTCACGTAGTCGATGGTCCACTTGATCGCCGCCTCGGTCTTGGCCATTGCGCCGATGGCGATCTGCATGCGCTCCCAGGGCAGTTCCTGCATCAGGTAGATGAAGCCGTTGTTCTCTTCGCCCAGCATGTTCTCGGCCGGTACTTCAACGTTGTCGAAAAACAGTTCCGAGGTGTCCTGCCCTTTCAGGCCCATTTTTTTCAGTCGCTTGCCCTTGGTGAAGCCGGGCATGCCGGTATCGACGATGATCAGGCTGGTGCCCTTGGCCCCCTTGTTGGGATCGGTCTTGGCGACCACGATCACCAGGTCGCAGTTCCAGCCATTGGTGATGAAGGTCTTCGAGCCGTTGACGATGTACTTGTCGCCGCTCCTCACGGCGGTGGTCTTGATCGACTGCAGGTCGGAGCCGGCGCCGGGTTCACTCATGGCGATGGCGCCGATCAGTTCGCCCCTGGCCATCTTCGGCAGGTATTTTCGCTTCAGCGTCGCGCTGCCGTAGCGGTTGAGATAGGGCGCGACAATCTCCGAGTGCAGCCCGAAGCCGATCGACGAACTGTTGGCGAAGGCCTGCTCTTCCATCAGCACCACGCTGTAGAGTTTGTCGGCGGCGGCGCCGCCATACTCCTCCGGCATGCTCACGCACAGGAAGCCGTTGGCACCGGCCTTCAGCCACACATCGCGGTCGACATAGCCCTGCTCCTGCCAGCGGTCTTCATGCGGTATCACCTCCTCGGCCATGAAGCGGCGGACGGAGTCGCGAAAGGTTTCGTGGTCTGAGTTGAAAAGCGTGCGCGGGATCATGATATTGCCTCGTGGTCTTCGGGCGTCGGTCCGGCCGCGCCCTGCGGTTGCTGGAATTCGCTAGTGTGCAGCAAAATCGGCGCGGTTCCAGCTCGGATTCCCTGCATGGGCCGGGCGAGCGCCGGCCCACGAAATGTAGTCAGGGAATCTTCCCGGGTTCGAGATCGACCGCGCGCGCCAACAGGCTCTTGTCCTGGCGCATCTTGAATTTCTCGACGCGGTGGGTCGGCGTGTGCGGCAGCGTGTCGACGAACGTGACGTAGCGCGGCACCTTGATCGGCGCCAGGCGCTCGCGGCACCAGTCGGCGATTTCCTGCGCCGACACCTGCATCCCTTCGCGCACCACCACGGCGGTGAGGATGTCGTCCTCGCCGAGCGCGGACGGCACCGGGATCGCGGCGGCTTCAAGCACCGCCGGATGATGGCCGATGACGCGGTCGAGTTCGGCGCCGGAGATGTTTTCGCCGCGCTTCCTGATGATGTCTTTCTTGCGCGCGACGAACCAGTAGTAGCCGTCGGCGTCGTGCCACGCGAGGTCGCCGGTCATGAACCAGCCGTCGCGGAAGGCGTTCCCTGTCTGCTCCGGATCGTTGAAATAGCCGCGCATGAGGATCGGGGTCTTGACCGCCAGTTCGCCGATGACGCCGTTGCCGACCGTGTTGCCGTCGTCATCGACGACCTTGAGCTCGGTCAGCTTGATGGCGGGGTCGGGATGCAGGCTCGGCTTGCCCATCGAGCCGACCCGGCGTTCGCCGTCGAACGGGTTGTTCATCGCGCCGGGAATCTCCGACATGCCGAAGCCTTCGATCACATGCGGCATGTTGAAGTCCTCGCGGAACACGCGGTAGGTTTCGGCATCGAACGGTGCGCCGAACATCTTGCGCAAGGCGTGGCCGGGCCTGTATTCGCTGCGCGGGCGGCGCATCAGGATGCCGCTGGCCGCGGCGATGGTGTTGACCTCGGTGGCGCCGGTGGCGTGCGCGACTTCCCAGAAGCGCGATGCGGAGAAGCGCGGTTCCAGGATCAGCGTGGCGCCGGCGGCGATCGAACCGGCGAGGGAGTAGAAGATCGCGTTGATGTGGAACATCGGCAACACGCACAGCAGGCGCTCGTCCGGCTGCAGGCGCATGCGCTGCACGAATCCTTCGCCGGCCATCACCACATTCTTCTGGCTGTGCATCACGCCTTTGGGAAACCCGGTGGTGCCCGAGGTGTAGACCAGGATGCAGGTGGCGTCGGCGGTTCCTGCCGGCGGCAGCGGGGTCGCGCTCGCGGCGTCGGCGGCAGCAGGGCAGAGCAGCGTGGCGTCGCCGGCGCCCGGCTGGTTGAGTGCGAACCAGGGCGCGGGCGTCATGTCGGCACAGGCGCTGCGCGCGGTCGCCAATGCTTCCGGCGCGGCTACCACACCGCACACGCCGGCATGATTGAACACGTAGCGCACTTCGGCCACACCGTAGTCGGCATTGACCGACACCATGATCGCGCCCAGATGCGCGAGGGCGAAAAAGGTGAACACCGTGCTCGGGTGATTGGCCGAAATCACGCCAACCCGGTCGCCGGCGACCACGCCGCGCGCCGCCAGCGCATGTGCGGTGGCCAGTGTTTCGCGCAGCACCTCGGCATAGCTGTAGGAGCGCCCCTGGAAGACGATGAGTTCCTTGTGCGCCAGCATGCGCACGCGGGTTTGCAGCAGCGACATCGGCGTGTCGTCATGCGGCGCGAAGCGCGAGATCACCTCGAGCGGCGCGAGGGTGCCGGGTTCAGGCGGGATGGTGAAGGCTAATGGGTTCATGTTTGCGGTCGGTCAGTGGATTGCGATCACACTGCCCGCCGGCGAGACATCGCTCGCCAGGCGGGAAGTTCGCCGCGTGTCGCGGTCAGTCGAGTTTCGCGCCGGAGATCTTGACCTTTTGCGCCGCCAGTTCGCGGTCGCCCTTGAGGAATGCCGCGAACTGTTCAGGACTGTCGCCGACCGGTTCGAACCCCAGGTTGGTGAGGAACCTGGCCTTGAAATCGGCGGTGGCGATGATGCGCGCGGCGTCGGTGGCGAACTTCGCTGCGATCTCCGGTGCGGTACCGCGGGGTGCGGCGACGCCGAAGTAAAACGAGGCATCGAAGTTGGGAAAGCCGGCTTCGGCGAAGGTCGGCGTGTTCGGCGCGATCGTCGCGCGCGACTTGCCGGCCACCGCGATCGCCTTCAAGCGGTTGTCGTTGACAAACGGCATCGCGCCGCCCATCACAGCGACCATCATGTCGACCCGCCCGGCGACCAGGTCCTGCAGCGCCGGCGGCAGGCCTTTGTACGGAATGTGCTCCATGGTCAGGCCGTTCTGGCTCGCCAGCCAGGCCATCGGCAGGTGATTGACACCGCCCGCGCCGACCGAGGCATAGGTGAGCTTGCCGGGGTTTTTCTTCACATGCTCGACCAGTTCACGCATGTTCGACACCGGAAGATCGGGGCGGATCACCAGCATCAGGTTGGCGGTGACCAGGCGGGTGACCGGCAGGAAGTCACGCACGGTGTCGTACGGCACCTTTGAATACAGGTGCGGATTGAGGGTGAACACCGAGTCGGAGGCCACCAGCAGCGTATAGCCGTCAGCCGGCGACTTGGCGACCGCTTCGGCGGCAATCATTTCATTGGCGCCCGGCCGGTTGTCGACCACCACCGGCTGGCCCCAGCCTTCGGCCAGGCGCTGGCCGAGGCCGCGCACCAGCACATCCGCCGGGCCGCCGGCCGGGTAGGGCACGACAATCCGCACGCTGCGTGCCGGATAGGCTTGCGCGAACGCCGCGCCGGCGAACAGGGTGGCGCCGATGGCCAGTGCCAGTGCTGCGGCGAGTTTCCCGATGGATTGCATGTGTGCCTCGTTTGGTTGGTGGAAGTGCCGGAGAATGCTTTTTCGATTGCCCGCCGCGACGCGCGGGTTCAGGGGCTGGCCGGCGCCTGTTTCGCCGCCTGCCAGCCATCCAGTTTGCGCCGAGCACCGTTGCTTTGCGGATTCATTTCCAGGTCGTGGTGCGGCAGTTTGGCCGTCAACTCGATCACGTAGCCGTTCGGGTCGCGGAAATAGATGGAGCGAATGAAGCCGTGGTCGGAAATGCCGCGGGTCTCGATGCCGCGCGCCTTGCCTTCCGCCAGTTTCACCGCCAGCACCGATTCGTCGACTTCGAGCGCGATATGCAAATCGAAGTCGTGCTGGTCCTTGAACTCGAACGGCATGTCCGGTGCTTCGAAGAAGGCCAGATATGAGCCATCATCGAGTGCATAGAACGTATGCAGGGTGGCGGTCTTGCGGCCGCTCTTGGTTTCGCCGATCTCGAGGGTACCGGACAAGGGCAAGCCGAGGAAGTCCTCGTAGAAGGCGCGCGTCTGTCCGGAGTCGCGGCAGCGATAGGCGTTGTGATGCAGTTTCTTGATCATCGTCAGCCTTCAGTATGTGCGACCTCACTTCAAGCATTGAGAGGCTCCGGACCTGCCTTGCGGCAATCGGTATTCGTCGCGCCGCTCCGCCGCCGGCGGCGATCCGGGTGGCGAGTCTACCGCAAGGGTGGCGAGCAAAAGGCCGGAAGCCTCGTTGCGGCGCGGCGATCAACCTGCGGCGCCATGTGGTCATCGCGGTCGCGGGATGATAGGCGATGCGATCGAAAGTCTTCGCCGTTGTGTGCGGGTCAGGCTCGTTGCGGGCCCGCGACCAAGGCGATTTGTTGTTGTAGTATCGGCCGCCACTTTCCCTAAGCGAAGGTGCCACGGGAAGGGCTTGTCGCTTGCCCTGCAATCTGGCGATGGTGTTGCCGGCGGGTGCCGGCAGGAAAGGAGAAACATGTTTCACGGCGAAATCGAGGGCAGCGGGTTTGAAGTGATCGAGGCGGAGTTCGCGCGCTGCTTTGTCGGCCACGCACGGGTCGAGCGCTTGTGGACCGGTTGCCGCTGGGCCGAAGGCCCGGCCTGGTTCGGCGGCGGCCGCTACCTGCTGTGGTCGGACCTGCCGAACAACCGGATCATGCGCTACGACGATACCGACGGTTCGGTTTCAGTGTTTCGCGAGCCCTCCGGCTTTGCCAATGGCAACACCACCGACCGCGAAGGGCGCCTGGTCAGTTGCGAGCACCTGAACCGCCGCGTCACCCGCACCGAACATGACGGCAGCCTCACGCTACTGGCCGACGGTTTTGGCGGCAAGCGCCTGAATTCGCCGAATGACGTGGTGGTCAAGTCCGATGGCTCGATCTGGTTCACCGATCCCGACTACGGCATCATCGCCGACTACGAGGGCGCGCGCGCGCCGCGCGAGCAGGACGGCTGCCACGTCTATCGCATCGATCCGGTGAACCGCGCGGTGACCCGGGTGGCGAGTGACTTTCATCATCCCAACGGGCTGGCGTTCTCGCGCGACGAAAAACATCTGTATATCGCCGACAGCGGTGCTTCCGAAGATGCCGGCGGGCCGCGCCACATTCGCCGCCTGGTGGTCAATGGCGACGGCTGCACGCTCGGCGCCGCGACCGTGTTCGCCACCTGCGGCGCCGGCCTGTTCGACGGCTTCCGGGTCGACAATGACGGCCGCATCTGGACTAGTTGCGCCGAGGGCGTGCATTGTTATCGCGCCGACGGCACCCTGATCGGCAAGGTGCGGATTCCCGAACTGGCGGGCAATCTGTGCTTCGGCGGGGCCAGGCGCAACCGCTTGTTCATCTGCGGCACCACGTCCCTGTATTCGGTTTACCTCAAGGTCAACGGCTAGCAAAACGCTGAATAAGTCCCTGGCATGCAGGAGATGGAACCGAAGTACTTTTGAATTCAATCGGTTGCAGAAGCGGCTTTCCCAACCTACGGACTTATTCAGTGTTGCCCCGGCAAGCTGCTGCGCGGTTGGCGATCACGCCGGGGTTCAACGACGCTTGCGACCGGATACCTCGGCGCCGGCGTCGTGCGCCAGCCGCAGGTTGAACCAGAGCGAGGTCGCCGAGATCGCGCCGACCACCATGAAGGCGATACTGAAGTCGGAGGCCTGGACGCTGACCCGGCCGCCCAGCGCGGCGCTGGTTTCGAGCACCCAGGCGGCCAGGGTCACGCCCAGGCTCAGGGCGATCTGCTGGGTGACGTTCGCCAGGCTCGACGCCTGGCTCATGTCGGGCCGCGCGATGTCCGCATAGGCCAGCGCGCCCATCGCGGTGAACTGCAGCGAGCGAAAGAAGCCGCCGGCGAGCAGCAGGCCGAGCATCAGCGCATAAGGCGTGGTTTGGGTGAACAAGCCATAGCAGGCGACGCTGGCGGCGCCGACCAGCACGTTCCAGATCAGCACATTGCGAAAGCCGAAGCGTTTCAGGATCGCCACCGCCATGGTCTTCATGAACATCGCCGCCATCGCCGAGGTGCAGGTGAGCATGCCGGATTGCAGCGCGGAGAAACCGAAGCCCAGTTGCAGCATCAGCGGCAGCAGGAATGGAATGGCGCCGACGCCGATCCGGAACAGGCCGCCGCCCACCACGCTGGTGCGATAGGTCGCGACCCGGAGGAAGCGGAAATCGAGCAGCGGATGGTCGCAATGGAATGCATGCCATACGTACATGCCGAGCGAAATGCTGCCGGCGATCATGCAGGCGAGCGACATTTCCCTGGAGAGCAGATGCTGGCCGGCCGTCGCCAGGCCCAGGGTCAGGGCCGACAGGCCGACGCCGGACAGCATGAAGCCGCGGTAGTCCAGCGGTGCGAGGTCGGGTTCGGTGATCTCCGGAATATGCCGGCTGGCCAGGTAGATGCCGAGGATGCCGATCGGAATATTGATGAAAAAGATCCAGCGCCAGTGGAAATAGGTGCTGATGAAGCCGCCTAGCGGCGGGCCGATCACCGGGCCCAGCAGCGCCGGAATGGTGAGGTAACTCATGGCCTGCACCAGTTCATTTTTCGGCACGCTCTTGAGCAACACCAGGCGCCCGACCGGCACCATCATCGCGCCGCCCATGCCCTGCAGGAAGCGCGCGGCGACAAAGCCGCCGAGGGAGTCGGAGAATCCGCAGGCCAGCGATCCGATCATGAACACACCGATCGCCAGGCGAAACACGGTGCGCGACCCGAAGCGGTCGGCGATCCATCCGCTGACCGGGATGAACACCGCCAGCGACACCAGGTAGGCGGTCAGCGCCAGCTTGAGCGAAATCGGATTGACGCCGAGATCCTGCGCGATCACCGGCAGCGAGGTAGCGATCACCGTCGAGTCCATGTTTTCCATGAACAGCGCGCAGGCGATGATCAGCGGCAGGAGCAGGGTATGGCGCATCGGCGGGCGGCGGCGCGGGGCAGGCGTGCGGTTCAGCCGTGGCCGAACTGCGCCGTGCGGGCCAGGGTGGCGCGCACGCCATCGGCAGCGAGTTTGCCCAGCCAGCCGAGCACCGCCGTTCGAAAGCGCGGATCATCCGCGAGGTCGTCACCGAAGATCGCGGTCAGTCCGAGCAGGCCACGAC
>JANPGJ010000337.1:0-2382 GCA_031423955.1 Burkholderiales bacterium | reverse complement strand
GGCCTGTGCGAAGGCGAGGTTGGCTGTGTTCAGCATCATCGCGGCAGCGGCGAGCATGGTCCGGAGTGATTCAATGAAGAGTCGGGTGGAAACCGAAGTCGCAGGCAAGGTATGGAAGATCGAGGCAGCGATCGGTCAAAGCGTCGCAGCCGACGACACGCTGATCATCATCGAGTCGATGAAAATGGAAATTCCGGTCGTCGCCCCGCGCGCCGGCGTCGTCAGCGAGATCATGGTGCTGGAGGGCGATCCGGTCGCCGAAGGCCAGGTCGTGGCGGTACTCGATTAACTTTCTCCACGACTCCACGTTCCCGGCATTGCATTTGACACCGGCATGCTGACCCAGATCGCGATCTTCCTGATCGCCGCCATCGTCGCCGTGCCGCTGTCGCGCAAGCTGGGCTTGGGCGCAGTGCTCGGCTATCTGGGTGCCGGCATGCTGATCGGGCCATGGGGGCTGAAGCTGATCGACAACGTCGAGACCATGCTGCATGTGTCGGAGTTCGGCGTAGTGTTGCTGTTGTTCATCATCGGCCTCGAGTTGCAACCCTCACGCCTGTGGATCCTGCGCAAGCAGGTATTCGGCCTGGGTACCGCACAGGTCGCCGCCACCGGCCTGCTGCTCGGCCTGATCGCCCTGGCGCTTGGCTGGACCTGGCAGGCAGCACTGGTCTCCGGCATTGGCCTGGCCATGTCGTCCACCGCCTTCGTGCTGCAGACACTGGCCGAGAAAAAGCAACTCACCGCCCGCCACGGACGTGAAAGCTTTGCCATCCTGCTGTTCCAGGACCTGGCGGTGATTCCCCTGCTGGCAGCCTTGCCGTTCCTCGCCCATTCGCTGGGCAAGGGCAGTGCCGCCAGTCACGGTGGCAGCTGGATCGATCTCGCCAAGGCGGTTGCAATCATCGCTGCCCTCATCGTTTCCAGCCGCTTCCTGATTCGCCCGCTGTTCCGCGCCGTCGCCAGCTTCGGCGGGCGCGAGATCTTCACCGCAACCGCGCTTTTCATCGTCATCGGCGTCACCCTGCTGATGGAGGTTGCGGGGCTCACGGCCTCGCTCGGCGCATTTCTGGCCGGCATGCTGCTGGCTGACTCCGAATACCGGCATGAGCTTGAGGCCGATATCGAGCCTTTCAAGGGGCTGCTGATGGGCCTGTTCTTCATCGCGGTGGGCATGTCGGCGAATCTCGGCCTGCTGGCCCGTCAGCCGCTGGAAGTCGCAGCGATCGTGCTGGGCATGCTCGCCATCAAGTTCGTGGTGCTGGTTCTGGTGTCGCGGATCGCCGGCACCCAGGCTTCCAGCGCGCGCAAGCTGGGCATCGCGCTGGCACAGGGCGGCGAGTTTGCGTTCGTGCTGTTTGGCACCGCTGCCGGCCTCGGCATTTTCCCGCAGCCGGTCGCGCAATTGCTGGTGGTCGCCGTCACCGTCTCGATGCTTGCCGCGCCGCTCCTGTTCGTCGTTGAGGAAAAGCTGCTCGGACCGTGGCTTGACCACAAGGCCGAGCGCGAGTTTGATTCGATCTCGCCAAACCAGGGGCATGTGGTGGTCGCCGGCTACGGTCGTGTCGGCCAGATCGTCACCCGCGTGCTGGCGCAAAAAGGCATCGCGTTCGTGGCACTGGAGAAAAACGCCGACCAGGTCGATACAGTGCGCAAGTTCGGCGGCAAGCTGTATTTTGGCGATGCCACCCGGATCGAGCTGTTGCACGCCGCCAACACCGGCGCCGCGCGACTGATCGTGCTGGCGATCGACGACCCGGAAGACTCGATGAAATGCGCAGCGCTGGTGCGTCACCATTTCCCGAACGTACCGGTGATCGCGCGGGCGCGCAATCGCACCCATGCGCATCGCCTGATGGACCTTGGCATCACGCGGTTTTACCGTGAAACCTGGCACACCAGCATGGAGATGGCACTGCAAGCCCTGCTGCAACTGGGCATCGCACCCTCGGAAGCGGCGATCGCGGTCGCCCGGTTCCGCGAGCATGACATGGCGTTGCTGAAACGCCAACACGCGATCTATCGGGATGAAAGCAAGCTTGTGCAATCAACCCGCGAGGCGAGCGAAGAATTGCTCACACTGTACGAAAGCGACCGCGAGCAAGACCCGCCTGCGGCATCGGTCTAGAGGGTGTTGATATCCTGCAACGCGACAAAGGCACCTCTCGCTTTTCTGCAGTTGTTGCGACCTGCGGATATCGCGGTAGAGTAACGACTTAGCCTCACTCCTGCCATGCCATCTCGCGCCGCAACCCGGCCGCCCGCGCTTGACTGCAATGCTCTCGCCCGCTTGCCCTCTTCTCCGTCGTAGCGCCGCACGCGCCCAACGCGCGATGGTCACCCTGCTCACCTGCGCCGGATTGCTACAGACAGTCCCGACCG
>JANPGJ010000336.1:0-2536 GCA_031423955.1 Burkholderiales bacterium | reverse complement strand
ACGCCGCGCGAGATCGTCACTCGGTTGTCGCAGGAATTCGCCCGGGTGTCGCGCCAGACGGCGCTGCGCGAGCGCTTCGCGCCGCAAGGGGTGGAGCTGGCGGCCACGACCCCCGAGGACTTTGCCGACATCATCAAGGCCGAAATTCCAAAATGGGGCAAAGTGCTGCGCGATGCCAATGTTGCGCCGGAATAAGCGCGGTGGGTCAACAGCAGGGTGCGGCGGTCATGGCCCAATCGGGCCTCTCTCGCCTTGCGATCTGTCAGACGCCAAGGAACAGATAGTCCAGATCGGGCATTTGCAGCGGCATGCCTTCGTCGGCAAGCGGGCTTGTGACAACCGAGGGCGTGCCAAACGGGATCAGGCCGGCTTTCCACGGGGCATTGCCGAGGTGGTCGGCACCGCCGCCGGCGACGGCGGCACTGGCGGCAATGCCCAAGGCGGCGATGACGCTGACGATGATTTTGTTGGTGTCCATGATGTGCTCCTGTGGTCTGGTTTGCCTGCGGTCGCTGCGCTTCGGGATTCGGCGCAGTGCGCTCAAGGCAATGGCTCATTTATAGGTGCGCGGGCGGCAGCATGGAAGTGGGCAGATGCGGAGCTGCGTGCGTAAACGCACCATTGCCGCCAAAGCAGGGCTAAAGTCGCGCACAATGGCGCAAATTGCGTGACCAATGTCACGGCGCGCATCATGCGATTGCGCCGGCGAACCTGACGAAGCGCACTTTTTCCGGAGGGATTTCCCTTGACGGTACAACCTTCGATCGTTGGCCTTCGCGGCGTCGAAATGTTCGCCCGCCTGAGCGACTCCAGGCTCGAGGAACTGGCGCCGCAGTTCAGCTGGAAACGGGTGGTGGCAGGCGAGCACCTGTTGTCGCGCGACGGGCGCGACCGCGAGGTTCACCTGATCATCGGCGGTCGGGTGCGCGTCACCGTATCGTCCTCCGCCGGCCGCCAGATCACCTACAAGGACCTGGGCCCCGGCAGCGCGGTCGGTGTACTGTCCGCCATCGACGGCGCCGGCCGCTCGGCTGACGTGATCACCCTCGAAGACACCCTGGTCGCCTCGATGAGCGAAGCCCTGTTCCACGAACTGCTGCGCGATCTGCCGACAGTGGCCGACTGGCTTCAAAGGTCGCTGGTTGGCATGGTGCGCGAGCTATCCGACCGGGTGTTCGAAGTCAGCGCGCTGGGAGTGCAGAACCGGGTCCACGCCGAACTGCTGCGCCTGGCGCGCGAAGCCGGCGTGACTGACAACCGTGCAACGATCGACCCGGCGCCGACCCATGTCGACATCGCCAGCCGCGTCAGTACCTATCGCGAACAGGTCACCCGCGAGATTTCCGCGATGGTCAAGGATGGGCTGGTGCAGCGCGCCGGCCATGCGCTGGTGGTGCCGGACGTGGAGCGGCTTGAGCGCATCGTGGCTGAAGTGCGGCGCATTTCATAGCAGATACATTGCCTGACGCGCTGCGCCCCGCGATTCCAACCGCGCTGCATTGGCCGGGCGAAATGGGCGAGGTGTCTGCCAAAAGGAGGGGCCGATCAATCCAGCCGCGCCCCGGTGCGCTTGATGATCGGCGCCCACTTTTGAGCCTCATCCGCCATCAGCTTGGCGAATGCCTCGGGCGTGCCGCCGGCCGGCTCCAGGCCACCGGCCTGCAGGCGCTGGCGAATCGCCGGGTCGGCGAAGGCCTTGTTGATCTCGCTGTTCAGGCGCGCCACGATGTCACGTGGCGTGCCAGCGGCCACCAGAATGCCGTTCCATGCGCTGGCCTCGAACGCCGCCAATTCCTTGACGCCCGATTCGGCCACCGTCGGCACCTCGGGCAGCAGCGCGTAGCGCGTTTTGCCGGTGACGGCCAGGGCCTTCATGCGGCCGGCTTTCACCTGCGGCATGATGACTGTCGGCACGGTGAACAGCGCCTGGGTGTCGCCGCTTGATACCGACAACACCGCCGGCGGCGCGCCGTTGAATGGGATATGGACCGCGAAGGTCGAGGTCAGGAGCTTCAGGTACTCCATGGTCAGGTGCGAAGAGCTGCCGTTGCCAACCGACGCGTAGCTGAGCTTGCCGGGCCGGGCCTTCATGTATGCCACCAGTTCGCGCACCGAATTCGCCGGCAGGTCGGCGGACACCGCCAGCAGGTTCGGCTGCACGGTGGTGATGACCACCGGTGCCAGGTCCTTGAGCGGGTCATACAGCAGCTTCGGGTAAAGGAAGGGCGCAAACGCCAGCGGCCCGTTGAACGATATCAGGAGGGTATAGCCGTCGGCGGCGGATTTGGCGACCGCGTCGGTGGCCTGGGTGCCGCCGGCGGCGGGACGGTTCTCGATCACGATCGCCTGACCCAGGTTGTCCTTGAGGCGGTCACTCAGGCTGCGCACGATCACGTCGAGCGAGCTGCCGGCGGGGGCAGCGACGACGAAGCGGATCGGGCGGGTCGGCCAGGTTTGCGCGCTCAGGCTTGTGGCAAGTAAAAGGAGCGCCATGCCGATACACCGGATGCCAGCGAATTTCATGAACTTGTCCTCG
>JANPGJ010000335.1:0-3162 GCA_031423955.1 Burkholderiales bacterium | reverse complement strand
GACTTCGTCATCGCTACCGGCGTGCAATACAGCGTGCGCCAGTTTGTCGATGCCGCCGCCGCCGAACTGGGCATGCGCATCAGCTGGGCCGGCAAGGGTGTCGACGAAACCGGCACCGATGCCCACGGCAAGGCGGTGGTGAAGGTCGATCCGCGCTATTTCAGGCCGACCGAGGTGGAAACACTGCTGGGTGACCCAAGCAAGGCCAAGGCCAAACTGGGCTGGGTCGCCAAGACCCCGTTCGCTGACCTGGTGGCCGAGATGGTGCGTGAAGACCTGAAGAGTGCCGAGCGCGATGAACTGGTGAAAAAGCACGGGTTTGCCGCCTACGATTACCACGAGTAGGTCTGTGGACAAGCACGCGAGGATTTTCGTCGCCGGCCATCGCGGCATGGTCGGCTCGGCGATCGTCCGCAACCTGTCTGCCAGGGGCTATACCCGGCTCATCACCCGCACCCGTGCGGAACTCGACCTGCTCGACCAGGCGACAGTGCGCGCCTTCATGCAGGCCGAGCGGCCGGATTATGTGTTCATGGCCGCCGCCCTGGTGGGCGGCATCCAGGCCAACAACACGCGCCGTGCCGACTTCATTTACGAGAACATGCTGATCGAGGCCAATGTGATGCATGCCGCGCACTCGGCGGGCGTCGGGCGCATGCTGTTTCTCGGGTCATCCTGCATTTACCCGCGCAATTGCCCGCAGCCGATGAAGGAGGAATACCTGCTCACCGGCCCGCTGGAGCCGACCAACGAGCCCTACGCGATCGCCAAGATCGCCGGCATCAAGCTGGCGGAATCGTTCAATCGCCAGTATGGCCGGCGCTATGTGAGCGTGATGCCGACCAACCTGTATGGGCCGAACGACAACTACGACCTGGTGGGCAGCCACGTGCTGCCGGCATTGATCCGCAAGGTGCACGAGGCCACAATGCGCGGTGATGCCGAGCTGGTGGTATGGGGCAGCGGCCGCCCGATGCGTGAATTCATGCATGTCGACGACATGGCCGAGGCCTGCGTGTTCCTGATGGAGCATGAGGAGATCAGCGACGGCATGTTCAATGTGGGCACCGGCGCCGATGTCACCATCCGCGAGTTGGCCGAAACGGTGATGCAGGTCGGAGGCTTTCCCGGGCGTATCGTGTTCGATGCCAGCAAGCCGGATGGCACGCCGCGAAAATTGCTCGATGTGTCGCGCCTGAAGGCGATGGGCTGGTCGGCGCGCATCGGCCTGCGTGACGGCATCACGGCGACTTTTGAAGACTATCGGGCGACGTTGCGGTAGGCAGGCGGTGCCAATCGCGCCACCAACAGTACTGGGGCAAGGATCGGCAGCGCACGGCGGCATCGCGGAGACTTTGTCGCAGCTGAATCGGCGTCGCCGTTGTCCGGGTAAAACGTCGGCGCCTCACCCAGGGAGTTCCGGATCCGCTCGCGCAGCCGGCATGATCGGTGCGGGCGTTCCGCGGCACGCGCGATTGGTGCTGCCTGGGTCACTCAGTGATGATGGAGGATGGCCGGCGCGGTTTTTCGCATCTGGCGATTGGGCAGGTTTGTAGTTTGCGCATCGCCGCCCGGCCGGGGCATCATCTGAATTTTGCTGCCCTCGGCCGCGCGCTTGCCCGTCTAAGTCTGCGCGGTTGCCAGGCGCGCCAGTTCGGCGCCGGCTGCGTAGCATTCGAAACTTCGCGATCTGGTATCGGCCGCGGCGGTGTCCAAATGCACTCTGGCTGCCCGGGCAGAGCCGCGCAGAAGATGCCATTGCCCGAGGTAAAACTCGACTTCCGCCCGCCACAGATGTTGTGCGGGGGGGCGCAGTTCGCTCATGCCGACACCCGGCCCCGCGGCAGGGACCTGCCACTGATCCGAGATCTCGAGCGCCTGCGCCGCCATCGCCAGATAGGTGTGCGGTCCGATGCGGCCGCAGAAGAGCTCGATCACCGGCTCCGGCCATTTGGCGGTGGGGCAAGGCGGGCCGCTGGGTTCCCATGCCGGACTTGCGCCGCTGCGCGAGACGCGCAATGCGAACGTGTTCAATGGCAGCGGCCATGCCGCCAGCAGTATTTCGGTTGCGCGAGCGGGTTCCAATCTTGCCAGGCACAGATGGCGCCACAGAAGCGCCATTGGCTCGGCGCGCCCGGAGATGCCGGCCGATGCACCAACCAGTTCCGAGAACGCGGCGGCGGCATCATCGTAGCGTCCGGCTTTCCAATTCAGCCTGCCACTATTGCGCTGCATCAACAAATGGTCGTCGCTGCCACCCTGGCGGCTGCGTGAGCTTGCGCCTTGCTGCAGCAGCACCTCATACTCTGCATTGGCGCCATGCAGAAAGCCCATTTCTTCGTACAGGCTGGCGCGGCCGCGCGCAAGTGAACGGCGGATCTGCGGATCGGGCCGGAAACTTGCACTGGTCAGGCGGTCGATGGCCTGGTAGTCCGCCAGCGCGCCAATGTTGTTGCCAAGGATGCGGCGCAGGGCGGCACGGCGCAGCCGTGATTCCAGATGCTCCGGCTCTGACCTGATCAGGCTGTCATATTCCGCGAGCGCGGCTGCAACGTCGCGATTTTCCAGCATTTGCGCACGCATGTAGCGGGCATCGACCAATGTCGGATCAAGGTTGAGCGCATTCTCGAAGGCTTCGAGCGCCCGACCCAGGTCGCAGGCATCATGCAGTGCATGCCCGCGTGCCAGAAGCTGCCGCGCCCGCGCATTGGCATGTAGCGCGTTGGAGGAGGACGGAGGCGCGCTGGTGCTCATTGGCGGTGCATGCCGGTCGTGGAAGGAGGGGGGGCGACAGCGCCGTGTAGATGCGCCAGGGTCGGCCCGGGTGTCACAAACTGTGAATTTTTCAAAGGTGACTTCTTGCAGCGAGGGAGTATAGCTGTTTCAGCGCAGGATGCGCATCAAGCTCCTTGTGAGGCGGAATGGGCTGTTTTTGAAGAGATGAAAATTATTAATAATTATTTAAAATCAATTATATATATATAATATTTAATGTAAATAATTATGATTGGTCCAGCCTTTCGCGCGGCCGCTGCAGGTTCGACATGGAACGGTTATGTGCGCCATGGCCATTGCGGAAAAGATATGTTTGTGTGGCGACTTTATTTGTTTCTGCCGCATGCATCCCTGAAATAGACCGCAGGGTTGAGATTGACGGTAATT
>JANPGJ010000334.1:0-2826 GCA_031423955.1 Burkholderiales bacterium | reverse complement strand
TCAACGCGCTGTCGCACTACACCGACTGGACCGTCGGCCACGTTCATTCAGGTGCGCTCGGCTGGGTCGGGCTGGTGTCGATCGGCTCGATCTACTTCCTGATCCCCAAGCTCTACGGTCAGAAGGAGATGTACAGCACGCGCCTGATCGAACTGCACTTCTGGATCGCCACCGTCGGCATCGTGCTGTACATCGCCGCGATGTGGATCGCCGGTGTCATGCAGGGCCTGATGTGGCGCGCGGTCAATGCCGACGGCACCCTCACCTACACCTTCGTCGAGAGCGTCAAGGCGACCTTTCCCTACTACGTGGTGCGCCTGGTCGGCGGGCTGCTGTACTTCGCCGGCATGTTCGTGATGCTCTACAACGTGGTCAAGACCATCGGCCAGGGCCGTGCGGTCGACGCGCCGGTGGTGAAAGCCGCGGGTCAGGGTGCCGGCGCTCTGGCGCATGCCTGAACGTGCAGCCAAAACGGCACTCAATCCCCAACAGGTGACAACAACATGAACCACCAATCGATTGAAAAGAATGTCGGCCTGATGATCCTCCTGGTCGTGCTGACAGTGAGCATCGGCGGCCTGGTCGAGATCGTGCCGCTGTTTTTCCAGCGCTCGACCACCGAACCGGTGGCCGGCTTGAAGCCCTACAACGCGCTGCAACTGATCGGCCGCGACATCTACGTGCGTGAAGGTTGCTACAACTGCCACTCGCAGATGATCCGGCCGTTTCGCGCCGAGACCGAGCGTTACGGCCACTATTCGGTGGCCGGCGAATTCGTCTACGACCATCCGTTCCAGTGGGGCAGCAAGCGCACCGGGCCGGACCTGGCGCGGGTCGGCGGCCGCTACAGCGACGAATGGCATCGCACCCACCTCAACAACCCGCGCGACGTGGTGCCGGAATCGAACATGCCCGGCTACCCGTGGATGGCCGCACACCTGATCGATGCCAAAAGCGTGGCGCCACGCATGAAGGCGCTGGCGATGGTCGGCGTGCCCTATAGCGCAGCCGAGATGGCGGAAGCCGAAAAGATGGTGGCCGGCAAGAACGAGCAGGATGCGCTGATCGCCTACCTGCAGGTGCTGGGGACTTCGATCAAGGCCGGTGCGCCGGCCAAGACGGCCGCGCCGGCACAGCCGCCGCTGGCGGTCGCCACTGCTGCCGCGGGCGCACCGCCCGCTCCAATCCAAGCCAAACAAGGACAGTGAGATGGAACTCAACACCTTGCGCATCATCATGACCCTGGTCAGCTTCGCGGTGTTCATCGGCATCATCGCCTGGGCACTGGCGCCCGCCAATCGGAGTGCATTCGAAGAAGCATCGCTGATCCCGCTGTCCGACGATGAGCCTGCGCGTAGTCCCGGAAAGGGGGGGCAACATGGCTGATTTCACCAGTGATTTCTGGAGCATTTACATCACGGTGGCAACCATCGTGTCGCTTCTCGCGTGTGCCGTCGTCCTGCTGTTGACCTCGAGCAAGGTGGTGGCCAAGGATCCGAGCGGCGAGACCGAGACCACCGGCCATGTCTGGGATGAAAACCTGGGCGAGTTCAACAATCCGCTGCCGCGCTGGTGGATGTGGCTGTTCTACCTGACGATATTCTTCTCGCTGGGCTACCTTTACCTGTATCCGGGGCTGGGCAGCTTCAAGGGCAGCCTGGCCTGGAGTTCCACCGGGCAGTACAGCGACGAAGTGCGCAAGGCGGACGCCGAGTTCGGGCCGCTGTTCGCGCAATATCTCGCCAAGGACTTGAAGGCGGTGGCGGCCGATCCGCAGGCCAGGGAGATCGGTGGCCGCCTGTTCCTCACCTATTGCGCGCAGTGCCATGGCTCCGACGCGCGCGGCAGCAAGGGCTTCCCCAACCTGACCGACAGCGACTGGCTGCACGGCGGTGCGCCGGAAATCATCAAGGCATCGATCATGGAGGGGCGCAATGGCGTGATGCCGCCGATGGCCGCGGCGCTCGGTGGCGGTGACGAGGTGCGCAATGTCGCCAACTATGTGCTTTCTCTGTCCGGCGCGGCCCACGATTCGCTCGCCGCCGCGCAGGGCAGGACCAAGTTCGCGGTGTGCGGCGCCTGTCACGGCATGGATGGCCGCGGCAATCCGGCGCTTGGCGCCCCCAACCTGACCGACAAGATCTGGCTCTATGGCGGCGGTGTCGAGAACGTGATGGAGGCGATCAACAAGGGGCGCAACAACCAGATGCCGGCGCAGAAGGATTTTCTGGGCGAAGCAAAGGTGCATCTGCTGGCGGCCTATGTCTACAGCCTGGGTGGCGGCGACGCCGGCAGTGCGGCGCCGGCGGCAGCGGCGACAAGCGCACCGGCGGCGGCATCGGCGGCGGCACCGTCCGCGGCTCCGGCACCGACCAAGTGATGATGGAGTCGCGCCGGCGCTGCGTCGGCTGCGGCTTTCGCGGTGCTGGCGATGAGCGATAAAGGCAGCGGCGCGGCCCTGACGGCCGGGCATGATGCGATCAAGGCGCAGCCGATCAAGCTTTCGAGCGAGGTCGAAGAGGCGCTCTACGAGGTCCGCAAGAAGATCTACCCGCGCGCGGTGCATGGCTGGTTCGCCGGCTGGCGCTGGACCCTGGTGTGGTTCACCCAGATCCTGTTCTACGGTACCGCCTGGCTGCCGTGGAACGACCGCCAGGCGGTGCTGTTCGACCTGGTTTCCCGCAAGTTCTACATCTTCGGCCTCGTGCTATGGCCGCAGGACTTCATGTACCTGACCGCGCTTCTGATCATCAGCGCGCTGGCCCTGTTCCTGTTCACCACCGTGGCCGGGCGCCTGTGGTGCGGCTATGCCTGCCCGCAGACGGT
>JANPGJ010000333.1:0-3621 GCA_031423955.1 Burkholderiales bacterium | reverse complement strand
CCTTGCCGCCGGCGCCCAAGAGCGGCCTGATCCGCGCCGCGATATCGTCGAGTATGGGTTGAAAATCCATGGTCGTGCGCGTTGGCTTTCGGCCAGGCAAACAGGCGTTCCGGGCCGCACAGTTGGCGCAGCCGGATCAGGTGGCGGGATTCCGGTCGAGGCGCGGCGCCGACCGGGCACTGCGGTCAAAGCGCTGCGTCTATCCGCCCGGGCTGTCGGTCATGATGAAGCCCATCAGGTCGCCGACGTTGCGCTCCATGTCGTCCATCAGGTCATACAGCAGGTAGCGCAGGGCCAGCATGCCGACCAGCTTGTCGTGCTCATCGAGCACCACCAGGTGGCGGATATGATGCTTGCGCATCAGCGCGGCGGCAACGGCCACCGTGGTCTTGACACCGATTGAAAGCACCGGGCTGGTCATGATGTCACGCACCGGCGTCGTCGCCGGGTCGAGGCCGGCGGCGACGATTTTCTTCATCACGTCGCGCTCGGTCACCACTCCCACGACCTGCTCGCCATCGAGGACCGTCGCGGCACCAACCTTGCGCTCCACCATCGCCTGCGCCGCCTGCAACACGGTATCTCCCTTGCCTACCGTCAATGGCGGCTTGTTGCCGAGTCGAATCATGCCCATCGCTGCTCCCGGTCTGTCAAGCTGAAGCGTCATAGTACTACTGCGATCGGCCTGCGGTAAAGACTGACCGACATAAGGCGCCTTCGCGCACGCGTTCGTAGCGCCACGCGCCGATGGCCGATTGTGATTTCGTCAAATACGCAGGATTCCAGCCCGCGCCGCAATCACGGAAATCGGCATGACAGAGGAGCGCTCGCCGCTCATATCCTAAGCCAAAGCGGGCGCTACCCCGGGCCGCGGCGTCAATCCGCCGCTGCCTTTCTCATCATGCCGCATGCGATAAATCGGCGAGTCGTCGCGGCCCATACGAAACGATGCGCTCCGGGTGCAAGGCTTGTTGCTCGCGCAAATCGGCACAGATTGCCGCCAAGTCGTTCTGCATCTCGCTGGCGTAGGCCTCCCGCGCTGCGCGTACTTCCTCTACGATGGGATCAATCCAGGGTTCCATACTTCAATCCTCCATCAGTTCTTCGGGAGTGCAGAGTTGCGGCGCCACAATGCCCTTGCCACGACAAATGGCGTCGATATGGGGCCGGACATGCGCACTGGCGATGTGGCGGCAGTTCCAGGTGAGCAGATAGTCAGCGCCATGCCAAGCGGCCACGGCCACGTGCGGTGCGTCGATCGCAGCTTGCCGCGGCATCGCGCCACGGTCAAGGATTTCGCGCGCCAGCGTGTCAACTTCAGCGTTGATTTCGAGAAAATTGAATGCCTTCAGAAAATCGATGCGCTGTTCCGCTGCCTCAGGGTTACCCGCACTTGCCTCCCGCAGCACAACTTCCGATGCGCATAGTTCGTACTTGGCACGTTCGGTTTCCCACCATTGGCGGGTGATTTCTTGATGCGCGGCCACGATGAGATCGCGACTAGGTCGCGCGGTCAGATAGCTGATGACCGAGGTTTCGATGTAGACACGCTTTTGCATTTGACAATCTTAGCCGAGATCGCTTGCCTGTTTGGAGAAATCACGGGGACTTGGAAGCCATTTTTGGTGAAGGCTATAGGTGCCACACCGTCAGGATTCGCACGCGGGTCTGTACACTTGTGTCCGATGCAGATGCAAACCAACCCAGTCAAACGCGCCAAGTCCAGCGACCATGGCTAAATCCACGCGCCAGGGATATGCGGGCGTCGCCGTCGCGGTACCAGTGACCGTGCCCTACGTGCGCTATTCCACCCACGGCGCCCATTGGTTCATCGGCCAGGTCGTGGCCGAAATGCTGCGCCAGTCAGGCATCGCCAAAGACCAGATCGACGGCCTGTGCGTCTCCAGCTTTTCGCTCGCGCCCGATACCGCGGTCGGGCTCACCCAGCATCTCGGGCTCAGCCCACGCTGGCTCGATCATCTGCCGCTGGGCGGTGCCTCCGGCGTGGTGGCGGTGCGCCGCGCGGCGCGCGCCATCCAGGCCGGCGATGCCGAAGTGGTGGCCTGCGTCGCCGGCGACACCAACCATGTGGATTCGTTTCGCGCATCGCTGGGCAGCTTCAGCCTGTTCGCGCGCGATGCCACCTACCCCTACGGCTCGGGCGGGCCGAACGCGATGTTCGCCTTCATCACCGCGCACTACATGCGCACCTATGGCGCACGGCGCGAGGACTTCGGCCGCATCTGCGTGGCGCAACGTGAAAACGCGCTGGCCACGCCGTACGCAATGTTCAAAAAGGCCTTGACGCCGGAGGAATACATGGCTGCGCGGGTGATTGCCGACCCGATCCACCTGTTCGATTGCGTGATGCCCTGCGCCGGCGCCGAAGGGGTGCTGGTGATGAGCGAGGCGCGTGCGCGCGACCTGGGCCTGCCCTACGCCCGTTTGCTGGCCGCCACCGAGCGCCACAACGCCTATCGTGAAGACCCGATCATGGTGCGCGGCGGCTGGGCGATGGACCGCGACGACCTGTACGGCCAGGCCGGCGTTGCGCCCGCCGATATCGACTTGGTGCAGTTCTACGATGACTATCCGGTAATCGTGATGATGCAGTATGAAGACCTGGGTTTTTGCGCCAAGGGCGAGGGTCCGGCCTTCGTGCAAAGCCACGGCCTGACGCGCGGTGGCAGCCTGCCGACCAACACCAGCGGCGGCCAGTTGTCGGCCGGCCAGGCCGGCGCGGCCGGCGGCTACATTGGCCTGACCGAAGCGGTACGCCAGTTGAGCGGCCAGGCCGCGGGCCGTGCCGTACCGGAGGCCAAACTGGGCCTGGTCAGCGGCTTCGGGATGGTGACTTACGACCGCTGCCTGTGCACCGGCGCGCTGATCCTGGCGCAGGGGGAGTGACGATGAGCCTGCCGATGCAACGGCCGCCGCGCAAGAACCCGGTGTTGCGCACGCGCGCGCCGACGCTGCCGCCCTGGGGCCGCAGCCGGGTGGCCCTGGGCCTGACCGCCGCGGCGGCGGTCGGCCGATTTGAGTTGCAGCAATGTACCGACTGCGGCGCGCTGCAATACCCGCCGCGCGAAGCCTGTCACGTGTGCCTGTCGGCGCACCTGCCCTGGAAGCCGCAAAACGGCGCCGGCATGTTGCTCAGCGAAACCACCCTGCATCACAGCAATGACCTGTTTTTTCGCGAGCGGCTGCCCTGGCGGCTCGGGCTGGTGCGCCTCGACAGCGGCCCGACGTTGATGGTGCACCTGCCCGACTGCACGCCGCCGGCGCCGGCGCCGGTGCGGGTCGCCGTGCGGCTCGACCGTGCCGGCCAGGCGGTGCTGCTGGGCCTGCCGACCAAGGAGACTGAACACATGAACGACGATCGCGTATTGCGCGAAATGAGCTGCAACCCGAAGTTTCGCAAGGTGTTGGTGACCGACGGCAAGACCGCGGTTGGCCAGGCGCTGGTGCGGGCGCTGGCCGGCGCCGGCGCCGACCTGATCTGGGTCGGCCATGCCGAGCCGTGGAAAAGGCTGCCAGGCTTCGCCGAAATGGGCGCACAGCCGCAAGTGACCCTGGGGCCGCTCGACCAGACCAGCGCCAAGTCGGTGGTGACCACGGCGC
>JANPGJ010000332.1:0-2682 GCA_031423955.1 Burkholderiales bacterium | reverse complement strand
AGCGGTAACACTCGTTGTGATCGGTGGCATCGATGATGGCCTGGATCTTCGGGTGCCAGCCGACATAGTCGGCTTTCAATTCCTCCCAGGGCCGGCGCTGCGTATAGGACTCGTCTTCCCAGGCGCTACGCTCGGGGCAGCCGACCCAATTGAGGAGCTCGCCGCCGCGCAGCCAGTACACCACGCAGTGGTTCTTCGGCCCGCACCAGACCTGGCCCACGATATCCATGATGTCGGCCGGTAGTTTGCTGCGCGGCACGGTCAGACGCCAGGCCACATAGCCGGTGTAGGTGGCAGGGGTTTCGCCCACGATCTGCGCGCGAATCGCCGACTTGATGCCGTCGGCGCCGATCAGCGCCGCGCCGGTCGCGCTTGCGCCATCGGCCAGCTTCAAGGTCACGCCGTCGGCGTTCTCGCTGAAGCCGGCGGCGCGCGCGTTCAGGGTGATGCAATGCGGGTCCAACGCCATCACCTTGTCGACCAGGATCCTGTGCAGGTCGGCGCGATGCAGGTGGTAGTAGGGCGCGCCATGCTGCTTTTCATGGGCGCCGGCGAACGGGATCGTATGCATCAGTTCGGCGGTATCGAAACGGCGGAACTCGTAGTTCTGCGGCTTGACCGCCACTTTCTCAAGCGCATCGCGCAGGCCCAGGTCGTACAGCACCTTGGCTGAGTTGGCACTTTGTTGCACGCCGGCGCCGATCTCGCCCAGTTGCGGCGCCTGCTCGAACACCCGCACTTTCATGCCGCGCTTCATCAGGCAGGCGGCGGCGGCCAGGCCTCCGAGGCCGGCTCCGGCGATCATCACGTCTGGTTGCTTCATTGCACAAGTCCTTGTTGCGTTGGTTTGCGTTCCTGGCGAGGCCCGGAATCAGGCAGGCCGCGTATTTTGATGTCTTGGTGCGCTCGGGCCACTAATGGTAGTCGTCTTCCCGTTCATGTCGAATCGAGGCGATGGTCACGGTGCGTTCGTCATCAATGGAAAACAAGGCGACATAGCCGGCGCCACCGAATGGGATCACCAGTTCGCGCACCAGGGCTGACTCACCGGCCTTGCGACAACTGAAAGGGGAATGCTCCAGGAAGCCGAAGCCGCGCTCGATCGCTTCGATGGCACGTTCCGCTGCGGAATCATCACGTGCGGCGAGAAAACGGAACAGGCGCCGCAAATCATTCCTCGCCTCATCGGTGAGGCGAATCCGGAATGTCATGCAGCGGCAGCTTTGGCGCGGCGCTTGCGAGCCGCGACGAGGTCGGCGCGCAACTCGCCCATCACCTTCGCGACGGAATGATAGCTGTTGGTTTCGCGCGCGCGTATCAGCGAGGCCATCCCGCGCTCGATGAACTCGCGATCAGCCTCGCGCCGCAGCACATTCAGGCGTACCGCCTCTTCGACAAACGCCGACAGCGATTCGCCGTCGCGCAACTGCGATTGCGCCCGTTCACGCAACTCGGGCGCGATGCGCACGGCCGGGAGGCTGGCGGTTTTCATCAGCGTGAATGTAGCACAAATGCGCTGCGTTTTCAGAAGGCAGGGTTTTCAGAAGGCAGGGCATCGGCTTGCGGCGCTTGTACGCTCCGGGCGGCATTTCGCGCCGCTTCCTGCCGTGGCTGCCAAACTGCGGGCCACGCTGCGTTCGTGCGTCCCGGCAAATTGGTGGTGATCGCGTGATCGGGCGCTTGCGAGTATTCTGAAACCACGGAGGAGCGAGGTGAGGGCACCTATAAGATTCGGAATCGCCGCGGCAGCATGTTGCATCGCGACCGCGTGTGCGGCGATGTCCGCTTTCGCCGGGTTTCCCGACCGGCCGATCCGCATCATCGTGGGCTTCACGCCGGGTGGCACCGCCGACAGCGTGGGCCGCATCCTCGCTGCGTCAATCGGTCCGCGGCTGGGCACCAGCATGGTTGTCGAAACGCGCGCCGGGGCGAATGGCAACCTGGCAACCGAGTATGTCGCGCGCGCTGCGCCCGACGGTTACACCATCTTCTTCACCTCGATCGGCCATGTGGTCAACCCCTCGCTCTACAAGGAGGCCGCCTACGATCCGGTTGCAGGATTCACGCCGATCGGGCAAGTACTCTCCGCGCCCAATATTCTGGTGGTACCGGCCTCCTCGCCGTTCACCAGCGTGCGGGAACTGATCGCCTTCGCGCGGGCTCATCCGGGCAGGCTCAACGTCGCCTCGTCGGGAACCGGCACTTCGGTGCATTTGTCGGCGGAGTTGTTCAAGCAGTTGGCGGGCGTCGAATTGACCCATATTCCCTACAAGGGTACCGGCAGCGCGATGCCGGACCTGCTCTCCGGCACGGTGTCGATGATGTTTCCCAACCTGCCAAGTGCGCTGCCGTTGGTGCAAGGCGGAAAACTGAAGGCACTGGGCGTCACCACGGCGAAGCGCGCGGAGTCTGCCCCGAACGTTCCAACCCTGGCCGAAGGCGGCGTGCCGGGCTACGACATGTCGACCTGGTACGGGCTGGTAGGCCCGCCACGCATGCCGGCTGAAGTGGTGGCAACCCTGAACCGCGAATTGCGCAACGTGCTGGCGGATACCGCGGTGCGCGAAAAACTGCGCTCGCAGGGGGCGGATATCGTGACCGGCAGTCCGGAGGCGTTTGCGCGCTTCCTCGCAGAAGAGGCCGGCAGGTGGGCGCGACTCCTGAGGCAGGCGAAGATCGCGG
>JANPGJ010000331.1:0-11912 GCA_031423955.1 Burkholderiales bacterium | reverse complement strand
CGCCGCCGGTGGCGATCGCCAACGCGGTGTGCGACGCCTTGTCACCGTTCGGCATCGAATTCAACACCACGCCGATCACCCCTGAGCAGATCGTGCAGGCGGTGCGCGCTGCGCGCCAGCGGCAGACAGCGCAGGCTGCCTGAGACAAGCGCGCCGCTCTTGCGGCGCCGCTGTCGGCGCGCTGGCAGTGATCCGGCCGTTGCTGCAAATCAGACGGGGTTCGCGGCTGCCGCTTCGCGCAGTACCCGGGTCGCCTGCGCGTCGAGTTTCCCGCTTGCGCCATCGACCACCACCCGGTGCTTCTCGCGCGCATAGCCGGCGCTGATCTTGCCGTTCCAGACATCGCGTGCCACCCGTTCGGGGTCGCGCGTGAACGGGTCGCCGAAGCCGCCGCCGCCGGGCTGCTCGTGAATGATCAGTTCGTCCTGCTTCATCCAGCCGGTGGTTTTCGAGGGCAGGGCGGAGGTGGTGCCGGCGCGCTCGATCAGGTTGCGCGCGGCCGGCGCCGGGCCGCCGCCATCGAGCCCATAGGGCAGGAACTTCATGCGGTCGGCGCGCAGTTGCAGCAGCGCTTCATCGGCCAGCAGGCGGTAGCTGCGGCGAATCCCGAGGCCGCCGCGCCATTTGCCGGCACCGCATGAATCGGCCATCAGTTCATAGGCCTCGATGCGCACCGGATGATTCGCCTCGAGCGACTCGACCGGCGTATTCGACAGGTTCTGCGAGGCGTTGGTGATCGCCTCGATACCGTCGGCGTCCGGGCGGGCGCCCCAGGCGCCGCAGATCATGTCGACAATGATGAAGGGTTTGCGGTTGGCGCGGCGGCCGGAAATGCACACCACCGTGTTGCCGCCTTCGCCGGCCGCCGGAATGCGGTCCGGCACGATCTGCGCCAGTGCACCCAGCATGGCGTCGAACACCCGGTAGCCGGTCAGCGCACGCGCCGCCACCGCCGCCGGCGCCTGCGGGTTGAGCACACTGCCTTCCGGCACGCTGACTTCGATGCAGCGGAACACGCCGGCGTTGTTCGGCACATCGCCCTTGAGCGCGCAGCGCACCGACAGGTAGGTGCACGACTTGGTGTAGGAAAGCGTCGAATTGATCGCCGCCTTCACCTGCGGCGCGGAGCCGGCGTAGTCGACCGACACATGGTCATCATGCACCGTGATGGTCGCGCGGATCGGCACCGGGTCGGGCGACAGGCCGTCGTCGTCGATATGGTCGATGAAACTGAAGCTGCCTTTCGGCCAGCCGCGGATCTGTTCGCGCGTCAGGCGCTCGGCATAGTCGAGCAACTCTTCCAGGTAGCGGCGCGCGGTAGCGCGGCCATGGCGGTCGTAGAGCTTGCCAAGCTCGCGCAGGCCGACGCGGCAAGCGGCGTATTGCGCCCGCAGGTCACCCAGCACCAGGTCCGGGACCCTGACATTGAGCGCGATCAGGCGTTCCAGCATCTCGTTGACCTGGCCGCGCTCGTACAACTTGACCAGCGGGATGCGCAGGCCTTCCTGGAAAATCTCGGTGGAGTCGCTGGCGTTCGACCCGGCGACCCGGCCGCCGACGTCGGTGTGGTGGCAGATCACCACGCAAAAGCCCTCGATCGCGCCGTCATGGAAAAACGGCGCGAACATGAAGATGTCCGGCAGATGCATGCCGCCTTCATAAGGATCGTTGACGATCACCGCATCGCCCGGATGCAGGTCATTGCCGTAGCGCGCCAGCATCGCGGTCATCGCTTCCGGGATCGCGCCCAGATGCAGGGCGATGGTCTTGGCCTGCGCCACCATGCGGCCCTGGCGGTCGCAGATCGCGGCCGAGTAGTCCATCACGTCCTTGACGATCTCGGAGCGCGCGGTGCGGATGATAGTGTAGGCGACTTCGTCGACGATCGCATCGAGCCCGTTCTTGATCACCGAAAAGGTGATCGGGTCGATCGCGGCGGGGGTGGCGGTGTTGGCCTGCATTTGCATCAGTCGATCTCCAGGATCAGGTTGCCGGTGGCATCGGCACGGGCGCGCGTGCCGGGCGGCACCACCACCGTGGTGTCATACGATTCGACGATCAGCGGGCCGGCACGAAATTCGCGCCCGAGCGCGCCGCGCGCGATCACCGGGGTGTCGACCAGCGCTGCGCCACGCGCGAAACTCACCTGGCGCCGACCTTCGCTGCCGGCGACCGCCGCCTGCTCGACCGAAACGGCGGCGAAGTCGAGGCGGTTCAGTCGCGCGCCGCGCGCGGCGAGCCGCAGGTTGACCAGTTCAAGCGGCTCGTCGCTGGCATAGCCGAAGGTATCGAGATAGGCCTGCTGGAAATCCTGGCGCAGGGCTTCGAGGGTGGCGGCGTCGAGGCGCTCGGAGCGCAGGCGTACCGACAGTTCGGAAGATTGCCCGACATAGCGCAAGTCCGCCTTCAGCTGGAACCGCACCGCCTGCTCCGGATAGCCTTCGGCGGCCAGTGTGACCAGGCCCTGCGCCCGCAGTTCATCAAAGCGCGCCTGCAGGTCGCCGGCGGCGGCGGGGTCGAGGCGGCGCAGCACTGCACGCACAAGATCGTGCTCGACGTCCGCGCTGAGCATGCCGGCGGCGCAGAACACGCCGGCCATCACCGGGGCCACCACCCGGCGGATGCCGAGAATTCGCGCCACATCGACCGCATGCATCGGGCCGCCGCCGCCGAATGCCAGCAGCGTGAGTTCACGCGGGTCGCGGCCGCGCTCGACGGTCACCGCACGGATCGCACGCGCCATGTTGATGTTGGCGATCTGCCGCACGCCGTGCGCCGCGGCATACAGGTCGAGTCCGAGCGGCGTGCCGACATGGCTTGCGATCGCTTGCCGGGCCAGCGCCGTATCGACCGCCAGGCTGCCGCCGGCCAGGGCTACCGGGTTGAGGTAGCCGAGCACCATGTTGGCGTCGGTCACCGTGGGGCGCTGGTTGCCCAGGCCATAACAGGCCGGCCCGGGATTGGCGCCCATCGACTCGGGGCCCACATGCAAGAGGCCGCCGGCATCGACGCGGGCGATCGAGCCGCCGCCGGCGCCGACCTCGGCGATGTCGATCGCCGGCACCTTCAGCACATAGCCACCGCCCTTGATGAAACGGCTGGGCGCCGAGATGCCATCGCGAAACTCGTATTCGTTGGTGATCGCCGGCAGGCCGGCGCTGATGATCGCGGCCTTGGCGGTGGTGCCGCCCATGTCGAACACGATGGCATCGCGATCGCCGGTCACCTCGCCCAGGCGGGCGGCGCCGGTGACCCCGCCGGCCGGGCCGGAGGCGACCGCGAACACCGGCCGCTCGGAGGCCAGGGTGACCCCCATCATGCCGCCGTTCGACGCCATCACCTGGATCGGCGCGTCGACCCCGATGGCCAGCAGTTCGCGCCTGAGCCTCGACAGGTAGCCGCGCATCGCCGGCAGGATGTAGGCATTGACCACGGTGGTGCTGCAGCGCTCGTATTCGCGCATTTCCGGCAGCACCTCGCACGAGGCGCTGACCACCAGCGGGCGATACTCGGCTTCGAGAATCCGCCTGGCCGCCAGTTCGTGCACCGGGTTGGCATGGCTGTTGATGAAGCAGATCGCAACCGTCTCGACCCCTTCGCGCAGGAAGAATTCGCCGGCGGCGCGCACCTCGGCCGGGTCGAGCGCGCGCACGATGGCGCCGTCGGCGCCGATCCGTTCACCGACCTCCAGGCGATAGCGGCGCGCGGCCAGCGGCTCGGGCTTTTGCCAGGTCAGGTCGAACATGGTCGGGGTGCGGATGCGGCCGATTTCCAGCACGTCGCGAAAGCCGCGGGTAGTCAACACCCCGGTGCGCGCACCGGTTTTCTGCAGGATCGCGTTCGAGGCGGTGGTGGTGCCGTGCACCACCTCGATCACCGCGGCCGGATCGATCGACAGTTCGCCCAGCAACTGGCGGATCGCCTCCACCACCGCGCGACCCGGCTCATGCGGATCGGTCGAGGCCTTGCGGATATGCAGGCGACCATCGGCCTCTTGCAGCACGATGTCGGTGAAGGTGCCGCCGATGTCGCAGCCGATGCGCACTGCCGTGTCGCGATCTGCTGCAGCGTCGGCCGCGCCTGTCGGGGGTGTGCTCAAGCGTCGCTCTCCAGGCTGCGGGCGGGGCCGTCGCGCCGGTGGTGACTGGCGCATGCCAATCGTTTTCGTTATTGGACCAACTGGTTCAGTACGTCATGATTGTCGCATCGGCGCAGCTTGTCAAGCCGGTCGGCCAATGCAGCCGGCGACCGCTGCGCTTCGATGGCTGCTGCCGGGTCACAGCGTGCCGCCACGGCGGCCGCTGCGGCGGCGCCGCGTTGCCGCCGGCCTATGCGGGGCGCAGCCCGTAGATGTCGCGCGCGGCTTCCGCCGACACCAGCCCGGCGGCAACATCGGCCTCGACCAGGCGCCGTTCGCGCATGAGCGGGTCGCCAAAACCGCCACCGCCGGCCTCGAAGGTGGTGAAGGTATCGCCCGGCTGCAGCAGATGGCGGCCCTTGGGGGCGGCCGGCAGGTCATTGATGAAGTATTCGCGCCGGCGCCCGGGCTTGCCGCCATGAAAGCCCTTGGCTGCAAATTCGGTGCGCAAGCCGAGAAAGGCGAGCGTCAACGGGTGGCCGGAATCGTTGCGGAACCGGACTTCCTGGCCAACCCCGCCGCGCGCTTCGCCGGCGCCGCCGGAATCGGTGAGCAGGGCGCGCTTCTCGACCGTGATGTTGGTCAGGTTCTCCCAGATCTCGGCCGGCACCACCATCATGTTGGACGGGCCGGGCAGGGTTGGCGCGCCGTCGTTGCCCTGCATCGCGCCCCACCCGCCGGCCAGGAAAAACAGGCTGGTGAAGTGCGCGCCGGCACGGTTGGTGCCATGTACGTTGAAGATGTTCATCATGCCCAGATCGGCAATCACCCGCTCCGGCAAGGCATCGGCGAAGGCGCCCATCAGGAGCGGCAGGATGAAATGCCCGACCGCATGCCGGCCACCGGTCGGGAACGGGCGTTCCGCGTTGAGAATGCAGCCGGCCGGCGCCGCTACGCTGATCGGGCGGGTCGCCCCTTCGTTGTTCGGCAAATGCGGGATCGTCAGGCACTTCACCACGTACCAGCTCATCGCGCGGGTGTAGCACAGCGGCACATTGATGCCGCCGCGCACCGGTGCGCCGGTGCCGCTGAAATCGACCGCGATCTGGTCGCCGCGCACGGTCACCGCTGCTTCGAGGCGGATCGGAACATCGATGCCCTCGATGTCGATGGCGTTGCGATACACGCCATCGGGAATGCGGCTGATCGCATCGCGAATCGCCTGCTCGGACTGGTTGCAGATCGCGGCCGACAGTTCGGTCAGGTCGGGCACCTCGTACTCGTCCATGAATTCCAGCAGTTCGCGGCCGCCGACCTCGGTGCAGGTGACGTTGGCCATCAGGTCGCCGATCACCATGTCGGGCACCCGCACGTTGGCGCGAATGAGTTCGATCAGGCCGTCATTGAGCACACCGCCCTCGATCAGCTTCATGATCGGAATGGTCAGGCCTTCCTCGTAGACTTCCGTCGCCACCGCGCTCATGCCGAGCCCGCCGATATCCGGCAGGTGGGTGATCGACAGCGCATAGCCGATGATCCGTCGGTCGCGAAACACCGGCCGCAACAGGCTGACATCGAACAGGTGGCCGGTTCCGAGCCAGGAGTCGTTGGTGATGATCACGTCGCCCGGGACCAGGGTGGCCGGCGGAAATTTCGCCAGCATGTGGCGAATCGTCTGCGGCGCCGTGCCGGTGAACGCCGGCACGCTGAAGGTGCCCTGCGCCAGCGATGAGCCATTGCCGTCGAACAGCACGCACGACAGGTCGTAGCCTTCGCGCACGGTGATCGAGAACGATGAGCGCACCAGCGAAAGCGTCATCTCGTCGGCGATCGAGACCAGGCGATCCCACAGGATCTTCAGCGTAATCGGGTCAAAACGGTTGGGTTTCATGCTTCTGCTCCGCCAATCTCCACAATCAGGTTGAGGCGCGCATCGACCGTCAACCGGTCATGCGCGCCGATCACGCTGGTCGACTCGTTTTCCTCGATCAGGGCCGGACCCTGCATGGTGTCGCCGGCCTTCAGCGCGTAGCGGTTGAACACCGGGCAATCGATGTAATCGCCGCTGTCGGGGGAATACAGGCGGCGCGTGCCCTTGCGTGCCGGACCGTCGCTGCCCGCCTGTACCAGCCGATAGTCCGCGGCGATCTGCGGCCGCGGCCCGACCGCTTCGACCTTCCATGCCGCCACCTCGATGGCCGCCGTCGGCATGATCGGCGAATAGCGACGCGCATAGGCGGCCTTGAACAAGGCCGGCAGTTCGGCCAGGATCGCAGCGGTAGTTGCTGACTGCGGCGTGACCTCGACATCATGGCCTTGGCCGGCGAAACGCATGTCCAGGCTGCGGGTGACGCGAATCTCGTCGGCCGCCACGCCTGCCGCCAGGAGGACCGCGCTGGCCTCGGCGACCAGCGGCGCGAAAATGGCGTCGAAACCGGCGCCATCCAGGGAAGCCAGGGTGCGCCGGTGCGAGCGCATGGTTTCGAACGCCAGCGGGCTGACCAGCAATCCAAGCGCGGAGAACACGCCGGCACCGAGCGGAAAGATCACGCGCTTGATGCGCAATTTGCGGGCGATGCGCGCGGCATGGGTCGGGCCGGCGCCGCCAAAAGCGACCATCGTGCACTGGCGGTGGTCGAACCCGAGTTCGGCGGCATGGGTGCGAAAGGCGCGCGCGCAATCCTCGTTGATGATCTCGTGAATGCCCCAGGCGGCGCGCGCGGTGGCCATCGCAAGCGGCGTGCCGACGGTGGCGGCAATCGCCGTTGCTGCCAGCCCTGCGTCTAGGCGCATGGCGCCGCCGAGAAAGAAGCCGGCGTCGAGGCAGCCGATGGTGAGGTCGGCGTCGGTCAGGGTCGGCAAGCTGCCGCCGCGCGCATAGCAGGCCGGCCCGGGGTCGGCGCCGGCGCTGCGCGGTCCGACCCGCACCAGGCCGCGTTCGTCGAGTTCGGCCAGGCTGCCGCCGCCGGCGCCGATTTCGATCAGGTCGATCACCGGCAGGCGCAGCGGCAGGCCGCTGCCGGCCTTGAAGTCATGCACCCGCGCGACTTCGACGTCGTACCGTTTGAGCGGCACGCCGTTGGCCAGGAGCGAGCCCTTGGCGGTGGTGCCGCCCATGTCGAAGCCCAGCAAATGGGTTTCGCCGGACAGGCGGCCGAGAAAACCGGTCATCAGGATACCGGCGGCCGGACCGGATTCGATCAGGCGGACCGGCAGGCGCCGCGCCAGGGCATTGGTGACCACGCCGCCGCTGGAGGTCATCACGTGAAAGGTGCCGCCATAACGCCGCCGCACCAGGCCTTCCTCGATGCGCCCGAGGTAGCGATCCAGCACCGGCTGCGTATAGGCGTTGACGGTGGTGGTGGTCCAGCGCTCGTACTCGCGCATGAAGGGCACGATATCAGCCGAGCAACTGGTCTGGACTGCCGGATACGCATCCTTGATGATCGCGGCGGCGGCGTGCTCATGGCGCGCATCGACGTAGGAGTTGAGAAAGCAGATGGCGATTGCCTCGACGCCGTGCTCGCGCACCAGGCGCGCCACCGCCGCGCGAACCTGCGCGGCGTCGAGCGGCGTGTCGACCGTGCCGTCCCAGGTCAAGCGCTCGTCGATCTCGGCGCGCCAGGCGCGCGGCACCACCGGCTCGGCGAAGCGCAGCCGCAGGTCGAACAGGTCGTAGCGACGCTCCATGCCGATGTCGAGCACATCACGGAAACCGCGCGTGACCAGCATGCCGGTGCGGGCGCCGCGCCGTTCCAGCACCGCGTTGGTGACCAGCGTCATGCCGTGCACGATGCCGGCCACCGCATCGATGCTGGTACCGGCCTTGGCCAGCAACTGGTCGATGCCGTCGAGCACGCTCAAGGACGGATCGGCCGGCGTCGTCAACTGCTTGTGCACCACGATGCCGCCGGAGCGGTTGTCGAGCAGCGCGAAATCGGTGAAGGTGCCGCCGATGTCGACACCGATACGGTAGGGAGCGATCATGGCGGATGCGGGCGGCGTGGCGGCACGATGGTTTTGTTGACCGAATAGTAGCAAGGAGGGCGCGCCTTGCAATCGTTGCGCCCCGCAGACGTGCAGCCCCGCAGGCGGCAGATTGACGGCGAACCCCGTTCGTCCGGCGTCATGTCGCCTAAGTTCCGGTCGTCCGGCGCCATATCACCTAAGTGTGCCAGCGCACGGACGGGCGAAGGCAATGGCGGTGTCAATGAACGAGCGGCACGGTGATTGAAGCCGGTTTGCCGACGGAGATAACCATGGAGTGTGCCGCGGGCGCACAGGTGCCGGTGAGGCACCGGATTGGCCGGTCACCTGCCGCGCCGGGTCCTTGCAGGCACGCCGTGGCCCCAGTCGTCGCGGCCGATCATCGCGCCCTTGAAGACCCGTCCTGCGCCCGGTCGCGCAGGACGGCAACGTGGTTCGCGCCGGTCCGCGGTTTTGCCGTCATAATTGCGGCCTGGGTTCGCACTTTCGCGAGCCGACCAGGAATGCCTGTCGACCAGGATGCACTGCACAGTTGCAATGCCCGCAGGGTGCTGGCGCGGCGGCTGGGGTCCGGGGTGCCGCCGGGCTGACCGCGCACGCGTCGCAGACTGATTCCCGCCCTACAACAGGAAACCACATGGACACACTGCTCTTTTCCGGCCTCTTCGATCTGGCCTGGTGGCAACTGGTGCTGGTGGCGCTTGGGTTCACCCATATCACCATCGTCGGCGTTACCGTGTTCCTGCATCGATCGCAAACCCATCGGGCGCTCGACATGCATCCGGCGGTGAATCATTTCTTTCGGCTCTGGCTGTGGCTGACCACCGGCATGGCAACCCGCGAATGGGTGGCGATTCACCGCAAGCACCACGCCAAATGCGAAACCGCGGACGACCCGCACAGTCCGCAAGTGCTTGGAATCAACCGCGTGTTGTGGGGCGGGGTATTGCTTTACGTCAAGGAGAGCCATGTCAAGGACACCATCCTGCGCTATGGTCATGGCACGCCGGACGACTGGCTGGAGCGCAATCTCTATTCAAGATATGTTCTGCTCGGGCTGACGCTCATGGGCCTCACCGATGTGCTCCTGTTCGGCATCGTGCCGGGCGTGCTGATTCTGGTGGTGCAGATCGCCTGGATCCCGTTCTGGGCCGCCGGCGTGATCAACGGCGTCGGCCACTTCTGGGGCTACCGCAGCTTTCCGGTGGCGGACGCCAGCGTCAATATCGTGCCCTGGGGCATCCTGATCGGCGGTGAGGAACTGCACAACAATCACCACGCATTCCCGACCTCGGCGAAGTTGTCGAACAAGTGGTATGAGTTCGATATCGGCTGGCTGTATATCCGGATTCTCGAAGTTCTCGGGCTGGCGCGGGTCAAGCGGGTCGCGCCGACCCCACAGATGATCGAGGCCAAGGCCGAGGTCGACCTGGCGACGCTTGAGGCGGTGATCGCCAACCGCCTTGATGTGCTGGCCCATTACAGCGGTTCATTGCACGCCACCTACAGCCAGGCACTGGGAGCGCTTGAGCAACTGGCGCCGGCGGATCCATCCGACCGCCGGTTGCTCAAGCGCTGGCTGAAGCAGAATGAAACGACCTTCAGCGATTCCGAACGGGCCCGGCTGGTCGAACTGTTGACCGATTCGCCCGAGCTGCTGTCGGCCTACCACATGCGCGCCGAACTGGTCGCGCTGTGGGAGCGCAGCACGGCGTCGAAAGAGCAACTGGTCGCGCGCATGCAGGACTGGTGCCGGCGCGCCGAGGCGAGCGGCATCCCTTCGCTGGAGCGGTTTTCGCAGCGCCTGCGCAGCTACGCTTAGCCGGGCAGGGCCGGTGGCGAGTCCCGGGCGCTGATCCTTCGTCGCGTTGCCGGCGGCGCATTGCGCCGTCACCGGGCAAACGCTGCTTCACGCAGTTCTTCGCTACCGTGGAATTTGTGCGCCAGCGCACCGACGCGCCGGGCCGCCTTGATTGACCATGCGTCCATGGTGCGCCTGCGGGTGTGCCGGCGGCCGCGTTGCAGTCATTCATCGGCCGCCGCCGGCAGACCACTGAAAACAGGCGCCTGCATCGACACCACAACCGGGAGCAGCGCCATCATGTACTGGAATCGCATTGAATCCAACTGGAGCCAGTTCAAGGGCATCGTCAAGGAGCGCTGGGCCAGGCTCGACGACGAACAACTTTTGCACATCAACGGCAGGCGCGACCTGCTGCTGCAGAGTATCGGCGCCAGCTATGACGTGACCGCCGAGGAAGCTGAAAAGGAAGTGTCGGAGTGGCAGCGCTTCCAGAAATTGAAACCGGGAAGCGCGGCACTGGCGTCACCGCAGCCCACGCGCGAGCCCGTACTGACATTCCGCGTCACCTGAACCCATGTTGCGGTCGCTGCCTTCACGGCAACGGCACACAAGCCGTACCACCCGCGGTTGCAGTCCGGCCGTCAAACCCACAAGAAGGGCAGCAAATGAAAAATTCCAAGATCGAAACCGCCGCTGTCAGCGAAGCCGGCCTGTCCGACATCAAGACGCTGCGCAGCCTGGCGCGCAAGAATATCGACGCCGGCGCCGTGACCACCGGCTATGCCGCCGACCGCATGACCGTGATCCGCCTGCTCAACGAAGCGCTGGCCACCGAACTGGTGTGCGTGCTGCGCTACAAGCGCCACTATTTCATGGCCCGGGGAATTCATTCCGATCCGGTCAAGGCGGAATTTCTGGAGCATGCGGTCGAGGAGATGGCGCATGCGGATCGCCTGGCCAAGCGGATTGTCGAACTCGGCGGCGAGCCGAACTTTTCTCCTGAGGGCTTGAGCGAGCGCAGCCATGCCGAATATGTGGCCGGCGATTCGCTTTCTTCGATGATCAAGGAGGACCTGATCGCCGAGCGCATCGCGATCGAAAGCTATCGCGAAATGATCGCCTATCTGGCCGGCAACGATCCGACCACGCAGCAGATGCTCAAGGGCATCCTGGCCAGCGAGGAAGAACATGCCGACGATCTGGCATCCCTGCTCGACGGTGTCGCTGCCTGACAACGGCGCGATTGCGGCGCGCAGGCGGCCTTGCCGCCACTTGCGCGCCCGGGAGGTTTGATGCGAAAGAACCTGGTCCTTTGCCTGCTGTGCTCGTTGCCGGCGCTCGCGGGCGGCATCGACAGCGCGGGCAGCGATGCGGCTCCGTCCGTCAACAGCGCCCGTGTAACGAGTGCGCGATTTTCGCCCGCGCAATTGACGTCTGAACTGGTCGCAGCCGGCAGCGGCTGCCGGCAGGTGGCCGCGCAGGGTGTCGATCCACCGGAATTGCGTGCCGTCGCCTACACCCCGGTTGCGGCGCGCCGCGCCGGTGACGGTGAAGCCAATGATGTGGCGATGTATGTGCGCCTGCATCGCCTGGCGCGCACTGACGCCCGGTTTGAATGGCGGCCGCTGCCAGACTGCGTCGCGCAATAGCGGCTTTACGAATGCTCCGGCCGGGCCGGCGATCTGCGGCCCATCTGCTCACCGACGTTGCAGGCATCCGACAGGCTGCGATTGATCGTTACCAAAAACATGACAGCCTCGCCAGAGGCATGTTTTTGTCATGAATCATCGAATCCTCATTAGGTGCGCCAGCGAACAGAAAGCCGCCTTCGTCGCGCCGATACTGTCCGCTTTGATCCCCGCCAATATTGTCTCCTCCCCTGGTTCGATTGGCGGGATTTTGGTCCCCGCCGATTGTCATCCGCGGGGACCTTGTATTTGCAGCGCCGCTGCATGTGCGGGCCGGCCGCGAGGGCGGAAGTGAAACAGGATGATGCCGCTCAACACCGCCATGAACAGGCACCATACCGAAATGAACCAGTTC
>JANPGJ010000330.1:0-16781 GCA_031423955.1 Burkholderiales bacterium | reverse complement strand
CCTGGTGGCCCTCGGATTCGCCGTGATCTTCAAGGCGACCGAGGTGTTCAACTTCGCCCAGGGCATGCTGGTGGTGTGCGGCGCCTATCTGGCGGTCACCGGCGTGACGCTGTGGAACCTGCCGTTCCCGCTGGCGATGCTGTTCCTGGTGGTCGCCGCGGGCGTGATTGGCGTGGTGATCCAGGCGCTCCTGATCCAGCCGCTGTCGGGGCGGCCGATGCTGTCGATCATCATGGTCACCCTGGCGCTGTCGATCGTGTTGCGCGCCGCGATCGAGATCGTGTTCGGCCCTTCGGGGCGCCCGCTGGTGACGCCCTTGCCGTCCGGCGTTTTCGTGCTTGGCGCGGTGCGCATTTCGCAACTGCACCTGATCGCCGCCATCGTCAGCTGGGTCTGCATGGCCGGCTTCGGCCTGTTCTTCCGCTTTACCTCGGTCGGGCTGCTGATGCGCGCCACCGCCAACAGCCATGAGGCGGCGCTGGTGTCGGGCATCAATGTCAATCGCATGAACCGTCTGGCCTGGGCGATCGGCAGTGCGCTGGCGGCGATCGGCGGCCTGTTCTTGGGCCAGTTGCAACTAGCCTCGACCTCGCTGGAATCGATCGGCCTGCTCGCCTTGCCGGCAGTGGTGATCGGCGGCATGCAAAGCATTCCCGGCGCGATCATCGGCGGCTTGCTGGTCGGCATCGCCGAACAACTGGCTGCCAGCTATATCTCGCCGAAAGCCGCCGACATCATGATCTATGCGCCGCTGCTGCTGATCCTCCTGGTACGGCCCTGGGGCCTGTTCGGTCAGCGCGAACTGGGCCGGGTTTGAGATTGCGGTTCGCGCGCGACATCGCGGCCACCAGCGCCTCCACTCCAGTGCTATTCGCATGAACACCCCGAGTTCAACGGCAGCCCCAGGCGCGGCACGGCGCTGGATCGGCCCCCTGATCGGCATCGCGCTGCTGCTCTATCTGCCGGTGCTGCTGACCGACCGCGCGGTGTTCGGCATGCGCTTGTCGAACATGCAATTGCTCAATCTCGGGCTGACCCAGATCAACCTGATGCTGATCGCCATTCTGGGCGCCTTGTCGCTCACCTATCTGACCGGTGTGGCCGGCCTGATCTCGATCGGGCATGCGGCGTTCTATGCGGTCGGCGCAATGGCCGGAGCTGCCGCCGGGACCCAATGGGGCTGGCCGTTTCCACTGGTGCTGATGGTCGCCGCTCTCGCCGGCGCGCTGGCGGGCGCGCTTGCCGGCCTGCCGTCGCTGCGGGTGCGCGGACTCTACTTCGTGTTGTCGACCCTGGCGGTGCATTACATCGCGATCTTCCTGATCACCGAGTACCAGCTGAAGTTCTTCGATGTGGTCGGGATTCCGCTCAAGCCGGCAAGCCTGGGCGGGTTCGAACTCAATACGCCGATGCGCTGGTATTTCTTCCTGCTGCCGGTGGTCGCGCTGGTGTATTGGGGCCTGCACAACAGCATGCGCACCCGCGAGGGTCGCGCGCTGATGGCGATGCGCGACCATGAACTGGCGGCCACCGCGGCCGGCATCGACGTGCGCATCCTGCGCCTGAAGGCGTTTGCCTTCAGCTCGGCGATCGCGGCGATGGCCGGCGCCCTGTTCTCGACCCTGATGACCAACGTGACCGCCGAGTTTTTCAATATCGATTTCGCGATCCAGTTCATCGCGATGATCATCATCGGCGGCATGGGCTCCCTGCGCGGTGCGGTGATCGGCGCCGCGGTATGGCTGCTGCTGCCGACCATCATCACCGGCTTCGCCAACCAGGCGGGCGATTCGGCCGGCGCCGTCGGCCGCCTGTTTCTCGACAACAAACCGCAGCTGGTCAATCTGGTGTTCGGCATCCTGGTGATCCTGCTGCTGCTGTTCGCGCCGGGCGGCATCGCCGGCATCGGCGCGCAACTGCGCAATCGGCTGGGCGGCGGGCGCAAGCGGTGAAGGAAACCCTGCTCGCCATCAACGGCCTGTCGGTCTCCTATGCACGCAAGGGCCTGGCGCTGGACAACGTCAGCCTGGCGGTCGAACAGGGCGGCACCGTGGCCCTGCTGGGCGCCAACGGCGCCGGCAAGTCGACCCTGATCCGCGCCATCACCGGCCTGTTGCCACTGCATGGCGGCGCGGTCGCCGCCGGCCGCATCGATTTCGCCGGCCAACCGGTTCTCGGCCTGCCGTCGCACCGCCTGGTGCGGCTCGGCATGGCCCAGGTGCCCGAGGGCAGGCTGGTGTTCAAGCAATTGACGGTCGAGGAAAACCTGCGGGTCGGGGCGGCGATCCTGCCGCGGTCGGCGGTGCGCGAACGCATGGATGCGGTCTACACCCTGTTTCCGCAATTGCTGGAGCGGCGCACCCGCGCCGCCGGCTGGCTATCCGGCGGCGAACAGCAGATGCTGGCGCTCGGGCGCGCGCTGGTGGCGGCGCCGCGCCTGCTGCTGGTCGATGAACTCTCGCTCGGGCTCGCCCCGCTGATCGTGCAGGCGATCTACAAGCAATTGCGGGTGGTCGGCGATACGCTCGGCACCTCGATGCTGATCGTCGAGCAGAATGCCCGCCTGGCCCTCGAGTTCGCGGCCACCGCCTACGTGCTCGACCGCGGCCGCATCGCGATGTCGGGGCCGGCCGCACAAGTCGCTGGCAGCGCGTTGGTCAAGGAATCCTATCTCGGCGCGCGGCGCGCCGCGGCGCCGGCCGACAGCGGCGCGACTGGCCGGCAGGAGGCACGCGCATGAGCTCCGCGCTGCTTGAAATCGGCGCACTGCAAATGCGCTTTCAGGGCATCACCGCGCTCGACGGTGTCTCCTTCAGCATGGATAGCGGGTCGATCACCTCGCTGATCGGGCCGAACGGCGCCGGCAAGACCACGCTGTTCAACTGCGTCACCGGGATGTACCGGCCGACTGGCGGCAAGGTCTTGTTCGACGGCGCCGACATCACCGGTGAGGCCGCGCACCAGGTATCGCGCCATGGCATTGCGCGCACGTTCCAGAACCTGGCATTGTTCGGCGGCCTGACGGTGCTGGAGAACCTGCTGGTGGGCGCCTACCGGCAGGGATCTTCCGGGCTGCTGCAAGGAGCGCTACTGACCGGGCGGGCGCGCGCCGAACAGCGCGCCGCCGAGCGCGCCGCCTTCGAGGTGCTGGATTTTCTCGGCATGCCGGACACCGCGGCGGTGCTGCCCGGTGAACTGTCTTACGGCAGGCAGAAGCAGGTCGAGTTCGCCCGCGCACTCATGCAGAAGGCGCGCCTGGTGCTGCTCGACGAACCGATGGCCGGCATGAGCGACACCGAGAAGGGCGCGATGACCGAATTGATCCAGCGCGCGCGCAGCCAGTTCGACATGAGTTTCCTGATCGTCGAGCACGATATCCCGGTCATCATGGACATCTCCGACAAGATCGTGGTGCTCGATTTCGGTCGCAAGATCGCCGATGGCGTGCCGGCCGATGTGCAGGCCGACGAAGCGGTGATCGCGGCCTACCTTGGCACCGGCCACGACAGCAGTGTCGGCGCCATCGCGGCCTGACCAACGCCGGGCGCCGCTGACGAATCGACGACACCGGGCGCAACTTCGCCGCCGCGGCCCGGCGTGGCCGGGCTGCGGCGCAAGCGCCCCCTTCAACCCTGAACCAGCGAGGTCCCCGTATGGTCACCATCACCCCTTCCCCCTTCACCATGGCCGAAATGTTCCAGGGCGACGTCATGGTCGAAGACAACAAATGGTATGCGCTCGGAAAAATGGGCATGGTGCGGCCGCTGCTGTTCGATGTCGCCAACGGCGCCTGGGTCAGCATCCTGAAGGCGCGCGGCCAGGGCACCATCCAGCGCCACCGCCATGCCTCGCCGGTCACCGCCTGGACCCTGGACGGCGCCTGGGGCTACCGCGAGCACGACTGGGTGGCGCGCGCCGGCAGCTTCGTCTATGAGCCGGCCGGGCATATCCATACGCTCTACATCGACCCCGCGGTCGGCCACATGACCGCGATATTCCATGTTTCCGGCCCGCTGGTCTATGTCGATGAGGCGGGCAACCCGACCGACTATGACGACGCCTTCCTGCGCCTGGATCGCTATGCCAGGCACTGCCGCGAAGTGGGCCTGGGCGACGAGTGGGTGCGCTCGCTGATCCGCTGAATCCCGCCATATCGACCCCCGCCAGGCGCGCTGTCGCCTGACCAACACCACCCGAGAACCCGCGCCAACAGCCGCTCGCCGCACCCAATCGCGCTGTTTGCAACACCGCAAGGAGAGCCCCATGTCCGAAAAAATGCACCTGATGCAGATGCTGATCCACACCTCCTGCACCCACACCCTGCTCGGCTGGGCCGATCCCGACGACCGCCAGCTCGACGGCCTGCAGGATTTCGCCTACTGGCAGGATCTCGCGCGCACGCTGGAGCGCGGCTGCTTCGACGGCGTGTTTTTCGCCGACAGCCCGGCCACCCACGCGGTCTACAAGGGTAGCGTGGTGCCCTCGGTGCAGTACGGCGCCTCGTGGCCGAATCACGACCCGATGCCGCTGGTGGCGGTGATGGCGGCGGCCACCAAACACCTGGGCATCGGCGTGACGCTGTCGACCACCGGCACCACGCCCTACCTGGCGACGCGACGCATCTCCACCCTCAATTACTTGAGTCGCGGCCGCGTCGGCTGGAACATCGTGTCCGGCTTCAGCATGGCCGAGCACATGGCCAACGGCATGGGCACGCAGATGCCGCACGACGAGCGCTACGACCAGGCCGACGAGTTCATGGCGATCTGCTACCAGTTGTGGGACAGCGTGCCGAACCAGGCCATCCTGCGCAATGCCGCCAGCGGCCAGTTCGCCGACCCGGCGCAGATCAGGCAGGTCGACTACAAGGGGCGCTACCTGAGTTGCAAGGCGGTCGCGCCCACCCTGCCCTCGGACTATGGCCGCCCCCTGCTGTTCCAGGCCGGATCGTCCGGGCGCGGCATGCGCTTCGCGATGGACCATGCGGACGTGATCTTCGCCATCCAGGCGCATGTGGCCGGCATGAAGAAAAGCATGCAGGACCTGCGCACCGCAGCCAGCACGCATGGCAAGAAGGAAGACCCCAAGGTGCTCTACGGCCTGCAGCCGATCGTGCGCAGCACCGAAGCCGAAGCGCGCGCGCGGATGGCGGAGCTGACCGGGCGGATTCCGCTCGATGCGATCCTGGCGCGCCTGTCGGGCGTGTTCGGGGTCGACCTGTCGCAATTCGACCCCGACCGGCCGTTGGCTGAAATGGAAACCCAGGCCTCGCGCGGCCTGATGGCCGCCACCCTGAGCGGCGCCGACGGCCGCGCGGTCACCCTGCGCGAGGCGGCATCGAAATGGGCGCTGTCGGTCGCCATTCCGCAGGTGGTCGGCACGCCGGAGCAGGTGGCCGCGGAAATCGAGCGCATCTGGCGCGAGACCGGTTGCTACGGCTTCAACCTGAGCCCGACCACCAATCCGGACAGCGTCGACGATTTTGTCGATCATGTGGTGCCGATCCTGCAGAAGCGCGGCGTGTTCCGTACCGCCTACGAGGGCGAAACGTTCCGCGACAATCTGATGGCTTGATAGCGACATGATGCGGTTTCACACCGCGTCGGCCCGGCACGCCACATCACGGCGCGACGCGCGGCGGCGCGGCGAGCCGGAGCGAGTGATCGACAATCAACCAACCCATGACCGGAGCTGTGAAACATGACACACGATGACTGCCGCACATGGCTTAAGCGACATGCTGCCGGGCTCACCATGCTGCTCTGCACCCTGGCAGACGCAGCGGCGCAGATCGCGCCGGCGCGCACCTGGCCGGAGCTGAAACAGGCGGTGCAGGAGCGGGTCGATGCACAACGCTACCCGCTGACCGGCTTTGATGCCAAGGAAGTGACCGAAATCCTCGGCCGCATCGAATCACTGGATCGCGACCAATGGGCCAGATCGTGGATGCAGAACGGGCAACGCCATCTCGACGCCGGGCGACGACTGGAAGCGTCTGAGCCACACAAGGCGGGCGAAGCCTATCTCGCGGCCTGGCGTTATGCCGGCTTTGGCGCCTGGCCGACGCAGAACAGCGCCGGGAAGCAGCGCGCCCACGCGATGGGCACCGCGGCCTTTCGCGCCTATGCGAGGCTGGCTGATCCGGTCATCGAAGTGGTGCGCATTCCGTTCGAGGGCAAGGAGATCATCGGCTACCTGCAAAAGCCGCAAGGTGTCTCACGGCCGCCGCTGGTGATTTCCCTGGGCGGCCTCGACAGCTACAAGGAATTCGTGGTCGAGCAATTCGGCCCTGGGTATCTGAAGGGCGGCCTGGCCTATCTGGCGCTCGACATGCCGGGCACCGGCGAGTCGCCGCTGAAGATCGATGTCGGGTCGGACCGGATTTTTACCCGCGTGCTCGATCACCTGCAGACGCGCACCGACATCAACACCGCGCGCATCGGATTTCAGGGCGTGTCATGGGGCGGGCATTGGGCGGCGCGCATCGCCTATGCCGAACCGCAACGACTGCGCGCCGTGGTGAACTGGGCTGGCCCGGTGCATGGCTATTTCCAGCGCGACTGGCAACTGAAGGCGCTTGGCACGCGCGAGTACCTGTTTGATCTGTTCCCTGCCAGGGCGGCGGTTTACGGCACCGACAACCTTGAAGCGTTCCTTACGTACGGCCCGCGCATGTCCCTGAAGGACGATGGTTCGCTGACCAGGCCGTCAGCGCCGCTGTTGCTGGTCAACGGTTCGCGCGACACCCAGGTGCCGATCGAGGACCTCTACCTGCAACTCAACAGCGGTTCGCCCAAGCAGGCCTGGGTCAATCCCGAGGGTGGCCACATCGGCCGCGACAGGAATTGGTCGGACGGGCGCATCTTTCTCGAGGTCGTGGTGCCCTGGTTGCATGGCATGCTCAGATAGACTGCGCGCCGCGCTGCGCGCCGCGCCAGAGGCGTGGCGCCATCACTCCGGTCGAATTCCCGCATCCCTGACCACTTTCGCGGCGCGCGCGATCTCGGCCTTGAGCAACTCGGCGAGCGCCTCCGGACCGCCGACCATCGGATCGAAGCCGACACTTTCGATCCTGCGCGCCGCTTCCGGCTGTTGCAGCACGCCGGCGATATCGGCGCTCAAGCGGTCGACGATGCTCTTCGGCGTTGCGGCAGGGGCGAAGACGCCGACCCAGGCCGAGTATTCAAACCCCGGCAATCCGGCTTCGGCAACGGTCGGCAAGTTGGGCGTGGCGGCCAGCCGGGCCGGACTGGTGGTGCCCAGCGCGCGCAGCTTGCCGGCATTGATCGACGCGATCGAGGTACCGACCGGTTCGCACACCAGTTGCACCTGCCCGCCCATCAGGTCGTTCAAGGCCGGCGGCGAACTCTTGTAGTTGACCATCGTCAGGTTCACCCCTGCCATCGCCTTGAACATCTCGACACAGATTTTCGAGCCGCTGGTGCCGGTGCCGTAGAACATCGCTCCCGGCCGCGCCTTGGCCAGCGCAATGAATTCCTGCAGGTTCCTGGCCGCAACGCTGGGGTTGATGACCAGGATGTTGAAAGCGTTCTTGAACGCGGTGGCGACCGGCGCGAAATCGCTCACCGGGTGAAACGGCAGCTTGCTGCGCAGGCTGAAGTTCGCCGCCAGCGTGGTACTCGAACCGAGCACCAGGGTGTAGCCGTCCGGCAACGCCTTGGCCGCCGCTTCCATGCCGATGATGCCTTCGGCGCCGGGCCGGTTTTCGACCAGCACCGCCTGCCCCAGGCGCTCGCCGAGTTTTTCGGCCAGCACGCGCGCCACCAGGTCGCTGGCGCCGCCGGCACCCAGGGGCACGATCAGGTGGACGGGCTTGGTCGGGTAGGTCTGCGCATTCACCTGCGCAACGGCGACAAGCGCGGTCAGCGTCGCCATCAGCATGGAAATTTTCGGGCTGCGATGCATCAGATGTCCTCCTTCATGCTCGGCACCGATCCGGCGCCTGTCGTACATTTGGACTTGCACGCGCCATGGCAACTGCAAAAAAATCCGGGCGCCCGGGTAACGGTGTGACAAGAATGCGATCAACCTGGCCGAAAATACACCAAAGCACCGCATCTTCGCTGGCGTCCCGTAGAGAGCTGGTTTCAACGGCGGGTGGCAGCGATCAATCAGCCGGGAATCTGTCCGCTGCACGCAATGGGCATCCCGATGGCGCCGGCCGCGGGCCTTGCCCAGCCGCACCTGCGCACACCGATCACGACCGCGCCCGACAGTGCCATCAGGAAACTCAGTGGCCTGAATCCAAATGATCGGCGGCGCTCCAGGACCGCGCGTTGCATGTCAAAATGCGCATTCCATGGCCCAGATAAAACTCACGCGCGAAAGCATTCTCGACGGCACCCTGCATGCCTCGGTGCGCGCGATGTTCGGTCCCGCCGAGCCGTTCATGACCGATGCCGACCGCCAGGCCCAGGTCGAAGCGATTCTGGCCCGCGCACCGCGCCCGGGGCGCATCTGGGTGTTTGCGTTCGGCTCGCTGATCTGGAACCCGGCGTTCCATTTTGTCGAGCGCCGCACCGCGCGCATTCACGGCTTTCATCGCCAGTTCTGCCTGTGGTCGCGCGCCGGCCGCGGTAGTCCCGAGCGGCCCGGCCTGATGCTGTCGCTGGAAGCCGGCGGCAGTTGCAACGGCGTGGCTTACCGCGTCGCCAGGGACGCGGCGGCCACCGAGCTTGACGTGCTTTGGCGGCGCGAGATGTTCACCCGCTCGTATCGCCCGGTCTGGACCAACGCCCGCACCCCCAAGGGCATCGAGCCGGTGATCGTGTTTGCCGCCAACCGCAGCCATGCGCGTTACGCGCCCGGCCTCGAGGACGAGGCCATCGCGCGCCTCCTGGCCACCGGCGCCGGCCCGCTGGGCCGCTGCTGCGATTACCTGTTCGATACGGTGGAACACCTGCGCCAGTTGGGCATCCGCGACCATCGGCTCGAGGCCCTCGAGGCCAGGGTTCGGCAACACGGCGTCGCCGGCTGACCCGGTCCGGCGCGGCGCCGCTACAGCAGCGGTGCCGGCGCCTGCGGAATGGTCCGCCACATCTCCGCGTCGTGCCCGAAGATGAGCCGCGCGCCGCCCTGCTCGAGTGCCGCCAGTCGGTCGAGTGAGGCCAGCATCTGCTCACGGTCATGCACAAAGCGCGGCAGGCGCCGTTCGCGCAGGCTGCGGCAGAAATAGCAGGCATCGCCGGTCAGCACCACTTCGCCACGGTCGGTGCGCACCTTGAGCGACTGGTGACCCGGTGTGTGGCCGTAGGTCGGAATGCACACCACGCTGCCGTCGCCGAACAGATCATGTTCGCCGTCGACCTGCAGCACCGGGTGGCCATGGTCGATGTCGGCCTTGTAGATGCCGACCCTGGCAGCCATCTCCGGTTCCTGCGCCGCCTGCCATTCGCGCTTCTGCACCACCAGCGTCGCGTTCGGAATCAGCTGATTGCCGCCGGCGTGGTCAAAGTGCAGGTGCGAATTGATCACATAGTCGACCTTGGCCGGATCGCGTTCGATCGATTCCAGGCGCGACTTCACGTCATCGTTCGCACCATACCCGGCGAAGCCGAACAGGCGCGCCATGCGCTCGCCAAGGCGTCCGGCGGCATCGTCGCGGCATTGCGGATGCATGCCGGAATCGAACAGCGCACGCCCCCTGGGATGCTCGATCAGGTAGGCGGGAATCGGCAGGCTGACCTCGCCGTCTTCGCCTTCGATCATGTCTTTCAGGCGGCCGGTCAGGTGGCCGCAGGTCATGGCATAGAGTTTGGCGATCATTGAAAGGTGGCTTTCATCTCGGCTGGCAGGCATGGTAACGGCCGCGTCACGGGCAGGCACGCATGCGATTTTCCTCGTTTCGGTACGACGCCGGGGAGTCGATCTGCCGATGCGCGAAGCGTATGCCTTCGTGCAAGCCATCGAGCTTCTGCTTGATCAGCGTGTTGGCACGCGACAGCACAGTCGCCTCCGCTTCAACCCGACTGCCGAAATAGGCCGGCTCGCCGAACCTTGCCTGCAGCAATGGCAGCAGCAGTCGCGCGCCGGCCCGCAAATGATCTCGCCATACCGCAACATGCTCCTCTTCATGCCTGAGAACAATGTTGCGCCGGCACGCATCCCTGAGTTCACGCGCCAGATACACCTGCAGGTTGGACAATCCGATCCTCAGGGTGAGCGACAGCACCGCGCACACCCTGCCGTCCGGATGGGTCATGAACGTCGGCGCCAGCTTGAGATTGAACGCGGTCTCTGCATGCGTCAAGCCCAGCACCGCATGATGCGGATTGCGGTTCGCTGGCGCCATGCGCATCAACTCCTCGCGACTGCGGCTGTCGTCGCGGGTGACCTGCGGCTCGTCGAACAGAACTTCGATCCTGGCCTCGGCCGCCAGCCGTTCGCAGCGCTCCGCGAAGCCGGCGGCTTGGGCGATCGCCGACGGCGGCAGCAGTGCGAGCGTGACAAGCAGGAGTTTCATGCGGCGGGCGGATGGTCCGGATTGCGGATTGACGCCATCGATCAAGGCGGGCGTCGATCATAGCCGAATGCCCCGTCGCCTCCGGCCGGCCGACGCGGTTCAACATCCGGTCGGCGCGGTCGCCGCGCCGACGGGTCGGGCAAGGTCGCGAAAGCTCCTCCACCAGCGCGTCACTGCGAATAAACTAAGGGCTTGGCAGCGCAATGCCGCTGCTCGATACACTTTCGGACGGCCCTGCCGTCCAGGGCCGGTGAGGAGACCTGATGAATAGTCGCGATCAATGGGGCGTCGAACCCCGGGCCGCCACCACGGCGTGGCTTGACGGCTTCAACAGCGCGCTGGCGATCGGCGATGCGGCCGCCGCGGCGGCATTGTTCCTGCCGGATGGGCATTGGCGCGACCTGGTCGCCCTGACCTGGAATATCGAGAGCCATAGCGGCCATGCGGCGATCACCGCGCTGCTGCAAAAGTCGCTGACCCGACTCAAGCCCGGCAGCTTTCGCCTGGCCGCCGGCCGCACGGCGCCGCGCCGGGTGATCCGCGCCGGTACCGAGGTGGTTGAAGCGTTGTTCGATTTCGACACCGACAGTGGCGCCGGCAACGGCGTGCTGCGCCTGTTGCCGGACCCGGCCACCCTGGGCCAGGTGCGCGCCTGGATCATGGTGACGGCGCTGGATTCGCTCAAGGGCCATGAGGAACGCACCGGCAACCTGCGGCCCAGCGGCGAAGAGTATTCGCGCGAGTTCGGCGGCGACAATTGGCAGGACAAGCGCAACAAGGCGCGCGCCTACGCCGACCACGATCCGACAGTACTGGTGATCGGCGCCGGCCAGGCCGGGGTGTCGATCGCCGCGCGCCTGGGCCAACTGGGCATCGATACCCTGGTGATCGATCGCGAAATGCGCATTGGCGACAACTGGCGGCGCCGCTATCACGCCCTGACCCTGCACAACGAAGTGCATGTGAACCACCTGCCCTACATGCCGTTCCCGGCCAATTGGCCGGTATTCATTCCCAAGGACAAGCTGGCCAACTGGTTCGAGACCTATGTGGAAAGCATGGAACTGAACTGCTGGACCGGCACCGAACTGGCGGCCGGAACCTGGGACGCGCAAACGCAGCGGTATGAAGTGACGCTGCGGCGCGCCGATGGCAGCGAGCGCACGATGCGCCCGCGCCACCTGGTGTTCGCCACCGGCGTGTCGGCGATTCCGATCATGCCGAAACTGCCCGGGCTGGAGTCGTTTGGCGGCACGGTGCTGCATTCGGGCGCCTATACCGAAGGCAGCGCGTGGAAAGGGCGCAAGGCGCTGGTGCTGGGCACCGGCAACAGCGGCCACGACGTCGCCCAGGATCTGCATGCGAGCGGCGCACAGGTCACGCTGATCCAGCGCAGCCCGACCTATATCGTGAGCCTCAAGGAGGCGCAGCGCGTTTACGCGCTGTACGCGGAAGGCATCCCGACCGACGATTGCGACCTGCTGGCGACCGCGATGCCGTATCCGGTGCTGCTGCACGCCTACCAACTGGCCACCGCGATCTCGCGCGATGCCGACCGGCCGCTGCTCGACAGTCTGGCCGCGCGCGGCTTTCGCCTGCATTTCGGCGAAGACGACACCGGCTTCCAGATGATGTACCTGCGCCGCGGCGGCGGCTATTACTTCAACGTCGGCTGCTCGGACCTGATTGCCGACGGCAGCGTCGACCTTCTGCAATATGACCGGATCGAACGCTTCGTCGAAGGCGGCGCCCTGCTGCGTGACGGCAGCGTGGTGGCGGCCGACCTGCTGGTGATGGCGACCGGCTACAAGAACCAGCAGGAAGTGGTGCGCGCAAGCCTCGGCGATGCGATCGCCGATCGCGTCGGCCCGGCCTGGAACTACGACGGCGGCGGCGAATTGCGCAACATGTGGCGGCCGACCGCGCAGCCGGGCCTGTGGTTCACCGCCGGCAGTTTCGCGCAGTGCCGGATTTTTTCGAAGTACCTGGCACTGCAGATCAAGGCGCGCGAGATCGGCTTGATCGGATCGTGAAACGCGCCTGAGCGCTTGCGCAGCGACACGCGCAGCAAGCGGCGCGGCCGTGACGCCGGCCGTTCGGCCAACTGTGCTGTAGAGTGATTCGAAACGGAGGAGCCATGAAACGATCACTTAACGGCAATGGTGTGCGCAGGATCTGCCGCCTGCTGCTGCTTGCCCTGTCGCTCTTCACCTTCGGCGGCACCGTCCACGCGCAGGGCATCTATCCGCAACGTCCGGTGCAGGTCATCATCGGCTTTCCCGCTGGCGGCAGTGTCGATGTGATGGCACGCACCCTGGTGGCGGCGATCGCCGCCGACCTCGGCCAGACCTTCGCGATCGTCAACCGCGACGGCGCATCCGGCACCATCGGTTTCGGCCAGGTGGCCGCCGCCGCACCTGATGGCTACACGCTGGGCGGCGGGCCCACCACGCCAATCGCCATCGCACCGCACCTGATGAAGAACATCAAGTTCGGCGTCGGTTCTTTCGATTATGTCTGCCAGTCGTTCGAGAACGTGTTCACCATCGCGGTGCCGGTCGACTCGCCCCTGCGTTCGATGGCCGACGTGCTGGCGGCGGCACGCGCCAACCCGGGCAAGCTGTCGTATGGTCATTCCGGCATCGGTACCGTGCCGCACCTGACGGTCGCCAATTTCGTGCACCGCAGTGAACTCAACGTCTCGGCGGTGGCCTACCGCGGCGAGACCGGCATGCTGCCCGACCTGGTGGCCGGGCGCCTCGACTTTGGCGCACCCTCGGTGGCCCTGGCGGTCGGGCAACGGGTGCGTGTGCTCGCGGTATTCGCCGACAGCCGTCACCCGGCGTTTCCCGACGTACCGACCTTCGCCGAACTCGGCATGCCGTCAATGCCGCCCGGCTTGAACGGCCTGTTCGCGCCCAAGGGCACGCCCAAAGAAGTGCTCGCGGTGCTGGAACGCGCCTGCGAGCGCGCCACCCAGTCCGAGGCATTCCGCGCGGCGGCGCAGCGGCTGAGCCAACGCATCGCCTATCTGAACGGCGCCACCTTCGCCGAGCGCGCGCAGGCGGATTCGCAGTACAAGGGTGAACTGATCAAGGCGATCAATCTCAAGGTCGAATAGGGCTCGCGTCAGGCGGCCTGCGCGACCGGCACGCTCGCAGCCAGCCGCGCCCGATCATGCGACAGCGAGAAATCCAGCGCCGGCACCACAGTCAAGGCCGCAACTGGAATTTATCCGGCCCTATGCCGCGAAATACAACTCCACCCGGTCGGTTGTCCAGGTCGCCACGCCTGCACCGAAGAAATCCGCATCTTCGGTCCATACCGGGCAGCCAATCATCATTGTGCATGCGATTACCGGCCAATCGTCCGCATCACGTACCGCGATTCGCCGCAAGGCTTGATGCCGCAACCTGACATATAGTTCCTTTTCAATCGGCTGGATGACGGATTCAAGACCATCCAACACCTTCACAGTGATGCCACCCCTGACACCGCGCTTTTCCAGCAATGCGGGCAGATACTTCCGAGCATCCGCGAACGCTACGTCGGGGGCAAAGAACTTCACGATCGCGGCGTTATCAAGTAGGAGTTCTCGTACTCGCTTGCCCAACACAGCCCGAATCAGTATGTTGGCGTCTACGACGATGGCCTTGTTGCTCATGCAGAAGCGGTACCGACCTTGCGCTTCTTGCCTGTGCTTGCCCGCCTGCGCGCAGCCTTGAAATCCGCGACAAGCGATTCCATGTCGATCCCCTTCGCGGCAAGCATCAGGTCCAGAGTTGAACTGGCCTTTTTCAGTGCCGCGATGTCCGCCTCAACCTGACCTTGCGTGGGAATGAAATAAGCGACGGTTTGTCCATGGCGCGTGACAGCCACCGGTGTGCTCGACGCGATGTACTCGGCCAAACCTGAGCGGAACTCGCGAATACCTACCTTGGTCGTTTCCATCAAATTTTCCTCACGCCATGCGCATGTCGGTTGTGAATCATTGTGTACACATTTTACATGATACCGGAATGTTCTGCAGCGGACCGCGACAGACCAGGCAGCTACGGGGCGAGCGTTGGCATGCGCAGTGGGGCGCCGGCAGCTTCGCCGCTCTGGTCCTCTATGACAATGGTCGCCAAACACGCCACCAGCACGAGCGCAGCGCTGCGAAGGCTTAAGCGACCTGCGCGATCGGCACGCTCGCAGCCAGCCGTGCTCGATCATGCGGCAGCGAAAAATCCAGTGCCGGCACCACCGGCACGATGCCGTTCGGATTGACCCGCTCGCTGCTGTAGTAGCTGGTCACGATGTGATCCAGCCGCACCGTGGCCGCCACGCCGGGCACCTGATACAAGTCGCGCAGGTAGTTGCTCAGGTGGTGGTAGGACGACAGCGGCAGTAGCATGCACTTGAAGGCATGGTGATACACCGCGTCAAAGCGCACCAGCGTGACGAACAGGCGCCAGTCGGCTTCGGTGATCACTTCTCCGACCAGGTAGCGTTGCCTGCCGAGGCGCTTTTCCAGCAGGTCGAGGCAGGCAAAGACTTTTGCGACCGCCTCCTGATAGGCCTCCTGGCTGGTGGCGAACCCGGTGCGGTAGACGCCGTTGTTGAGGCCGTTGTAGACGATCTCGTTGATGCGGTCGATTTCGGCGGCAAGATGGGCCGGGTAGTAATCACCCGGCGCGGCGCCAATGCGGTCGAAGGCGCTGTTGAACATGCGGATGATCTCGGACGATTCGTTGTTGACGATGGTGCGCCCGGCCTTATCCCACAGGGTCGGCACCGTCACCTTGCCGGTGTAATGCGGATCGGCGGCGCTGTACGCCTGGTGCAGCCAGGTAAAGCCATTGACCTCGTCGGCGGTCGCGCCCGGGAAGGTCGCGCCATAGCGCCAGCCATTGTGCCTGTCGTCGGGCAGCGCGATCGACATCGAGACCATGCCTGCGAGGCCCTTGAGGGCGCGAAAGATAATGGCACGATGGGCCCACGGGCAGCCGTAGGAAACATAGAGGTGGTAACGCCCGGCTTCGGCCTTGAAGCCGGAGGAGCCGTCGGCCGTGACGTGGGCACGAAAGCGGCTTTCCGGGCGCACGAAGCGCCCGCTCGAGGTGTCCTGCGGCTCGTTGGTCCAGCGCCCGTCAACCAGAATGCCCATTTGAATTCTCCCGTTCGCTGCAGCGCTTTGGTGACGACCGGCAGGCGCGGCAAAGCCGCAAGCTTACTCGCCTGCAGGGTTCGAAGCAGTCATCGGAAAGGTAAGATGCGCGGCGCTTTGAGGATCGCTGGTCTCCACCGCGCAAGCACGACCTCGGAAAGCGCGACTGAACGTGCAAGCCGTTCGCAAAAAGGCCAACAGATGCGCTGCATGCGCCACGGTCCGCAACGCGGTTCATTGCGGCCATTGGCAACTGCGAGAAATGGAACTTGTAGACTGCAGCTATCGGCCAGGAGCGGTCATTTTTGTCAAAATCCGGCGCTTTAGTCCTGACACCGTGAGTTATTGCACATGCTCCGCTACGCGGAGTTTGACAGGACAAATCGAAAATGAAACGATAAAAACCTACGTGGTACCCCGCAGCATGTGAGGCGCGCAACAGGTCGCACTTTGTTCCGGCTTTCTGCATGGAGGCTATATGGAAGAATCGGTGATCACAAATACTCCAATCAAGCGGGAGGGCGACATGCAGGCGTCCGCTTTCTTCGAAGTTCAGGATGGGTTAAGGCGCTGGCGCGGCATCGGCGCGGCGTCCTTCGGCTTGCTTGCCCTGGTCTTCGCTGTGTTCGCCGCGATGGCCTTGGGCTGGATGCCGCGCGTGGACTTCCTCGTCTATCTGGACATGGCCCGCGAGCCTGGTGTCGCGGTGGCGTGTGCGTTGATGACCGCCGGCGTTGCAGCCGCGCTGGTCTGGCAACGGCAGCGCCGCGGCGAAATGGCGAGTGAAGACACGAAAGGTTTCACGCTGCGGCGCGGCAACAAGCCGGTGACGCGCCTTGAGTGGTCTGAGATCGCAGAGGTGCAGGTCAAGCCAAACGTCTTGACCGTGATCAATCATGCCGGCCAGTCGAAGCTCACGGTACATGGTCCGTTGAACGGAAACGCGCTCGTCGGGCGCATTGTCACCCGCTTGTGGTCCCGCCTTCCCGCACCGGATCTTCCTGCCAAGTTAGCCCCGGCCCGTAACGAACTTTGGCTGGGCGCGGCAGTGGCGGCGCTGGTCGTTGGAGCCCCACTCGGATGGATGTGGCGTGGATTGATCTCTGGGCGCGAGAAATTTCTCCTGAGCCTGGCGCCGGAGCAGGTGTC
>JANPGJ010000329.1:0-2516 GCA_031423955.1 Burkholderiales bacterium | reverse complement strand
CTATGTTCAGCTCAGCGGCGATGCCTCTGCGCTCGACGAGATCGGCCCGTACATCAACGGCCCGTGGAACTTCATGGAATCGGTGCCGCCAGCGCTCAAAACGAGCTTGCGCGAGCGCCTCGCCCGGGTGCTCGCCGATCTCGCCGCCGGCAAGCGATCGCTGCCGCCGCCGCCCACCGATGCGCTGTTTCGCAGGATGTTGTCAGTCTGCGTCGGTCAGCCGGTGCCCGAAGAGTACGTGCCGCTGCTATCGCATGAAATGGGGCTGGCCGGCGCGGCGCCGCTGGAAGTTCTGTGGCGCAAGCGGCCGGCGCCGGAGGTGTTGCGCAAATTCAAGGTACTGATCATCGGCGCCGGCGAGTCGGGGCTATGCACTGGCATCAAGCTCAAGGCGATGGGCATTCCGTTTGTCATCATCGAGAAGAGCGCCGGTGTCGGCGGTACCTGGCGCGACAATACCTACCCCGGATGCGGGGTCGATACGCCCAACCATTTCTACCAGTTTTCCTTCGAGCCCAACCCCGAATGGTCGCGCCATTTCGCGCAAAGCGATGAGGTGCGGCGCTATCTGGAACATTGCACCGAAAAATACGGAGTGGCCGCGCACATCCGCTTCAACACCGAGGTAACCGAAGCGCGTTATGACGAGGCCACGGCGAACTGGCAGGTCGCCGTCAATGCGGGTGGTCAGATCGAACTGCTCGGCGCGAATGCGCTGGTGTGCGCGGTCGGTCAACTGAACCAGCCGCAACTGCCGGACATCAAGGGCCTGGCCGACTTCGCCGGCCCGCAATTCCACACCGCGTGCTGGGACCACAGTGTCGATCTGGCGGGCAAACGCGTCGGCATGATCGGCACCGGTGCCTCCGGCATGCAGACTGCGCCATCGATTGTCGATCAGGTCGAACACCTGTCGATCTTCCAGCGCAGCCCGCATTGGGCGGTGTACAACCCGAACTATCACGCGACCGTTCCGGACGGCAAGAAGTGGGCGATTCGCCACCTGCCGTTCTACGCGCAGTGGTACCGCTTCCAGCTGTTCTGGGCGTCCGGTGATGGCCTCTACGAGTCGCTCAAGGTCGATCCGGCCTGGCACATGCCGGACTTGTCGCTCAATGCGGTCAATCAGGGTTTCCGCGAGCGGCTGATTGCGCACATCGAAAAAGAGGTCGGTGCGGATCCGGAGCTAATGGCCAAGGTGGTGCCGCCATACCCGCCGTACGGCAAGCGCATGCTGCGCGACAACCACTGGTATCGCATGCTGACGCGGCCCACGGTCGACCTGGTGACTGAACCGATCGACCATGTGACCGCTGATGGCGTGGTCACCGCTGACGGCGTGCTGCATCCGCACGATGTGCTGATCCTGGCCACCGGGTTCCAGGCCAATCGCATGACCTGGCCGATCACCATCGCCGGGCGCGGCGGCCGCACCCTGCGCGATTTGTGGGGCGAGGATAATCCGCGCGCTCATCTCGGCATCACGGTGCCCGGCTTCCCGAATTTCTTCGTGATGTACGGTCCGAACACCAATCTGGCGCACGGCGGCAGCGCCATTTTCCACAGCGAGTGTCAGGCCCGCTACACCCTGCTCGGCTTACGCGAATTGCTGGAGAATGGCTGGTCGGCGATGGAATGCGGTCAAGAGGCGCATGACGACTTCAACCAGAAGGTGGATGTGCTGCATCGCGACCTGGTGTGGTCGCATCCGGGCGTCGGCAGCTGGTACAAGAACCGGCGCGGCCGGGTGTTCGCCACCTCGCCATGGCGACTGCTGGACTATTGGGACATGACACGCAGAATCGACCTCGGTGACTATCGATTTTCCTGATCGCGAGCCACAGGCTGCCAGCACAATGTCGGGACCAGGCGCCGGTTTACACAACTGCGCCAGCACGGCGCACCGTTCAATGGAGGAATAAAGTTGATGGCAAGCAAGAACGTGGTTCTCGGAATCGATCATGTGGTGCTCAGGGTGCAGAGCCTGGAGAAAAGCATCGCCTTCTATCGCGCGGTCGCCGGGGCGCGCATCGAGCGGCAATTGAAGACCCCGCGCATCGTGCAAATGCGCATCGGCGATTCATTGCTTGATCTGGTGCCGGGCCGCAAGCGCAAGGCCGCCGATGAACGCAACATGGACCACTTCGCAGTGCGCGTATCGAACCTCGATGCAGCGGCGCTGGCGCGGCGCCTCAAACCCTTCGGCATCACGCCTGGCGAGGTGAAGGACCGCTACGGCTCGGAAGGCTACGGCCCGTCGATCTATTTCAATGATCCCGACGGCAACACGATGGAATTCAAGGGGCCGTCGACGCGGCCGAAGATTGCGCTCGGCGGCAGGAAATGAGTCGACACGCGCCCGACGTTGTGCACCGCCAGCGGCCGGCCCCCTCCCGATGATCGACTTCGAGTCGCCGGACGAGCAACTCGCCTCCTCGCTGTTCAGGCAACTCCGCGCCGGCAGCGAGGATCCGCCCGGCGTCACCCGCGCCTCGTACGGCGCGGGCGAGCGCATG
>JANPGJ010000328.1:0-10356 GCA_031423955.1 Burkholderiales bacterium | reverse complement strand
CCTGGCCGCCGCCAGCCACAACATCAACGGTTCGCTGTACGCCAAACTGGCCTACGATCCGCAAAAGGATTTCACGCCGATGGCGCATATCGGCAGTGCCGGCTATGTGTTGATGATTCATCCCGAGGTGCCGGCCAGGACCGTGGCGGAGTTCATCCGATATGCCAAGGCGAACCCTGGCAAGATGAACTACGCCACCGCCGGTGTCGGCAGCGCGACCCACCTTTCGATGGCCTACTTTTGCGGCCTGGCCGCAATCGACATGGTGCATGTGCCGCTCAAGGCCACCGGCGAGGCGATCAACGAAGTGCTGTCGGGCCGTGCGCAGGCGGTGATCGCGGCATCGATCGGCGCGCTGTCATTCGTCAAGGATGCGCGCATTCGCCTGCTCGGGGTGACCACCGCCAAGCGCAGCAAGTACTTGCCGGAGGTGGCGGCGATCGCCGAGAGCGGCCTGCCAGGTTACGAGTTCGATTCCTGGTTCGGCCTGCTCGGGCCGGCCGGCGTGCCGCGCGCCGAAGTCGAGCGCGTCAATGGCGCCGTCGGCCAGTTGCTGAAGTCGCCGGCGGTGCTGGAGCGGCTTGACAAGCAGGGCATCGATCCGCAGGCGCTCTCGCCCGACGAATTCACGCGCCTGCTGCGCGGCGATTTCGAGCGCATGGCGAAGGTGGTGAAGATTTCCGGCGCCAAGGCGGAGTAGGCTCGCGGGCCGCTAACGCAGCGCGCCTGCCGCACCTGTCGCCGCAACCGGTGCGCTGGTCACGCCGATCGTTCACTCCGCGGACTGGTGTCAAAGGTCAGCGAGCCCCTGCAGACTCAAGCATGCGCGCCATGGGCAGGTAGCCGCGCTGGCGGGCCAGCGTGAGTGGCGTGTTGCCGGCGCGGTCTGGCAGTTGCAGGTTCGCGCCGGCCTTGACCAGCGCTTCCAGCGTAGCCTGATGGCGCTTGCCGCCATCTCCGAGCACGATGGCTTCGATCACGGCAGTCCAGTGCAGGTTGTTGACGTGGTCAAGCGGCGCGCCGGCCGCGATCAGTTGGCGCACCACGCCGTCGTGCCCCAGATGCGCGGCGGCAATCAGGGCAGTGCCGTCATAGCGGCTGGTGGTCAGTTTGGCGCTGGCCCCAAGCTGGATCAGAAGGCGCAGCGTTTCTTCGTCATCCGCCACGGCAGCAATGGTGATGCCATCGTAGCGGTCGTTTTCCAGCAGATTGATGTTCGCACCCGCTTTCACCAAGGCTCGCACCGCGTCACGCTGGCGCGCGAATACCGCCACGTGCAGCGGTGTCCGGCCATGGCTGTCGCGCCCGTTCAGGTCCGCCCTGGCAGCGGCGGCCGCCTCGATCGCGGCCACGTTGCCGCGATGCGCAGCCGCGTGCAGCGGGCCAAAGCGCGCGACTTCCTGTGCGTCGGGCGGTACTTGAGCCGTGGCGGGGGTGGCAGTCAGGAAGGGGGTGATGAACGCCCCGCATGCCGCGACCGACATGACGGCGCGGAGCAACCGGCGCAATGGGCGCCGGAAAACCACAGGATGCGGGGTGTGCATGGCGAGGACTCGGGATTACTTCAACAGGTCCTTGACTTTGTCCAGCGCGGCGGTCGCGCATTGTTCGTCCAGATGGCCGCCGGGTGCGCCACCCACGCCCACCGCGCCAATCACCTCGTTGCCGACGCGGACTGGCACGCCACCACCGACCAGAAGGAAACCGGGGATGTAGACCAGGTTTGCGGCAGCGGGGTTTTTCTGCGCGCCTTCCATCATTGCCAGGGTGGTATTGCGTGCGGAAGCGGAGGTGAACGCCTTGCCGAAGCTGGCAGCAATGGTGTGCGGGCCGGCATTGTCGGCGCGCTGCACGGCGCGCACGGTCCCGGCGCGGTCCACCACGGTCGCGGTGACGTTGTATCCGCCGGCGGTGCAGGCGGCCACGGTTGCGGCGGCGATCTGGTTGGCCAGCTCGAGCGACATGTTGCGCTCGGTGCGTACGGCCTGGGCGTTTGCGGTGGAAGTGGCTGCACAGGCAGCCAGAACGAGGGTTGCAGCGAAGCGACGCATGGAGTTCTCCAGAGGTGTTGATCCGGTTCGATTAACCGTGGGGGAACTTTATGCAGTCAGGCCTCTTGGCACCATCCGCACGGCTACGCCGCCGGCTCCGTAGAACTACGCGCGACGCGGCTCACGCGCTGCCGTCCTGTTGCTCCACCAGGCTGGCGTAACCGCGGATCAGGTGCGCCAGCGAATCGACTTCCAGTTTGGCAAACAGGTGGGCGCGATGGGTCTCCACGGTACGCGGGGAAAGTGCCAGGGCGCGTCCGATTTCCTTGTTGGTCAGCCCTTCGACGATCAGACCCAGGACCTCCCGTTCGCGCTCGGAGAGCTGCGCATGGCGTTCGCGCGCGGCACGATCGGCCTGGTGCCTCTGGCGCGAGCGCACATGCTGGCGCACCGCGTGCTGCAAAGCGTCGATCAGGGCTTCATCATTGACCGGTTTCTCCAGAAACTCGGCCGCCCCCGACTTGAAGGCACGGCGGCACATCTCCACAGTGCCATGGCCGGTGAGCATGATGATCGGCTGGTCCACGCCTTGCGCGACAAGGCGCTCGAGCACGGCAAGACCGGAGAGGCCCGGCATGCGCACATCGAGCACGATGGCGCCAATGCTCTCGCGATCAAACTTCTCAAGAAAGGCCACCGGATCGGCCCACCCTTGCACGCGCAGGCCCACGGTGCCAATGAGCAGCGCAAGGCTGCTGCGAACCGCCTCGTCATCATCGATCAACTGGATCAGGGGTGACAGGGGCTGGGCGGCACGGGAGGAATCAGCGGCGTTCATCGCATTGTTCATGAGGGTGAGCCTTGCAGGGGCAAGGCAAGCTTGAAGATGGCGCCCGTGGGCGCGTGGTTGCCCGCTGTCAGTTGCCCGCCCATTCTGGCGGCGAGCGATTCGCACAGGCTCAAACCGAGCCCGAGTCCACCTGCGCGTGTGCTGAAGAACGGCTCAAACAGGCGCGGCAAGGCTTCGGCGGAAATTCCGGGGCCGGTGTCGCAGATCGACAGCACCCCCTGCGCACCCTCCGAAGCTACTGCCAGAGTCAGCCTGCGCTCGCCCTCGGGTGTGGATGCCATCGCCTCGATGGCGTTGGTGATGAGATTGTGGATGATCTGTTCCACGGCCACCGGGTCGGCTGTGACGATCACCGGTTCTGCCTGCGGCACCGAGGCGGTGACATGCCGGCTTTGCAGTTGTGGCGCCAGCAAATGCAGCGCTGCCGCAGCCGCCCCGGCCAGGTGCACCGCTTGCAGGCTGGCTGTGGTGGAAGGGTCGATACTGCGCCGCAGGCGCGCGATCACGTCCGATGCCCTGCGCGCCTGGGTGGCCGCTTGCACCATGGCCTGGCGCGCGGTCTCAAGTCCGGGTGGGTCTTCGGCCAGCAGGCGTTGGGCCGCCTGCGTGTTGGCCAGCACGGCCGTCAGCGGCTGGTTCAGCTCGTGCGCCAGCCCGGCGGCCAGTTCGCCCATCTGGTTCAGCCGAGCCACTTGCCCCAGGCGCAGCAATTGCTCGGCGCGGCGGCGTTGTTCCTGCTGGTGCAGCAGCGCCCGCATGGAGGCCAGCGCTGCGGCCACCAGTGCCAGCCAGGCAAGCATGCGCAGCCAGGGCAGCTCCGGCCAGCCGACCTGCCGTTCCACCAGCACATTGAAGGGCTGGCTTTCCGATGCCAGATGTTTCTGGAACTCGAAGCGCCAGCCGCCGGCACCTACTTGCCCATTCTGAATGGTGACCTGCTGGCCCAGATGCGTGAGGCTTAAGCGAACTGCGCTGGTTTGCGGATTCATCGGCCACTCGGTCCAGGGCACCACCTGACGCAGGTCGAGCCGCAGTGCGAAGCTGGCAGGATCAGCGGCGTGGACCAGCACGTAGCGACCGGCGGCCAGATCCATGCTGGCCAATTCGGGTCGCTTGAGCGTGCGCGAGCGTGCCTCGGCCTGCACGAGGCCCTGATCACTCCATTGCGCGCTGCCCTCGCGGCGCTTTACCTCCAGAATTTGCGGGTATACCGAAGACAGCCGCGGCTCAGGGCCCGCCGGCGGCTGCAGCAGCGCTAGCGATGACAGGACCGCATCATGTTGCACTACGCGCTGGCTGAGCAGGCGATGGACGATCCGCGCATCGGTTTCGAACGCATCGCGCAATTGCCCCAGTTCGGCGCGCGCCAGCAGCACGGCGCCGAGGGTGCCAACGATGCACCATGCGAGGACCCAGACGGCGAGGCGGTTCAACTGAAGCGGCATGGTGGATGCGCAGGCGGTTGCACCTTGACACTGGAGCCGGGTCTCATCGTGCCAGGCTGCGCACCCGCATCGCCAGCGGCGGCAGGAAACTGCGGTCAAAGACTTCACTGACGGCAGGCGTTCGGGGCAGGCGCTTGACGCGCACCAGACCTTCGATCAGGCGTTGCAGGCGCTGATCGTCCATGTCGCCGATGCCGATGGTGCGTCCCTCCGGGTGGGCCATCTCGATGGCCAGCGTGCCTTCCAGGCGGCGCAGATTGATCGCCGCATCGCTGCCCGGCGCGTGGCGCAGCAGCGTGGCAATCGCCGCATGTGGGTCGCGCACGGTATCGGCCAACCCCTGATTGATGGCGCGCACCAGGCCTGCGAGCATCGGGCGTTCGCGCTGATAGGTCTCACGGGTGACGAACAGGGTGTTGCCGTACATCTCCGGCAACACATCCGACCAGTTTAGAAAGCGCATTGCCGACGCGTCTACGCCGTACGGCGCCACGGCGGCAATCAGCGTGTTGACAAAGCCGAACACGCCGTCCGCGCCGCAGCCCTGCAGCATGTCCCTGGCGGCCTGGCCCATGCCGCCCATGGAGCCATCCACCTGCACGCGGCCGGCATCGAACCCGGCGGCGTTGGCGTACAAGTCAAAGGTCAGCAGCGCCGCATCGCTGCCGTGACCCACGATGCGCTTGCCAATCAGGTCGGCAGGTTGCCGGATCGGGCCGCGCGCATCCACCGCAATGGTGAACGGCACCACATTGAACGTGGTGAAAATCGCCACCGGCCCGGTGCCAGGGGCGCTGTGGGCAATCCGCTCGATGAGCGCACTGATGTCGCCGTAGCCGGCCTCATAGGCGCCATCGCGCACCATCGGCACCATGGCGGCTGCGCCAGGCCCGCCGGACAATTGCACCTCCAACCCCTGTTCGCGCAGGTAGTTGCGGTCCTGCGCCACCAGAAAGAAAACCACCGGCCCGGAAAGGCCGGTGTTGAGCAGTATCCGCAGGGTGCGCCGCGCCGGGGCGGCCTGTGCACGCGAGTCGCCCATCCCGGCCAGGGCACAGGCAGCAGCCAGCGCGGTGATGCAGCGGCGACGGGTGGCAGGGTGAGGAGGAAATGGCATGGCAGGAGGCGTGCTGTACATGGTCAGAGGGCGGGCAACGGTGTGAAGGGTATCGGCATCAGGGGCGCGCACGCTGCGCAGCCGCCGGCAGGTGAGCGGCGGTGAAGATCTCGGCAGGCGCCGGGGAGCGCGGCAGCCGGCTGCCCTGCACCATCAAGGCAATGCTGCGCGCCAGCCGCGCGGCATCGACATCGCCAATTTGTGTCTGCCGGGTGTCGGCCGGAAAGGCGGCACTCAATTCCACGTCCAGCGTGGCGCGCAAGCGCGCCCGCTCGGCAGCGCGGTGAAAGTCTGGCGCCGCTTGCGCGAGGACCGCGAGCCCGGCCTCCGGATCGCGCAGCATGTCCAGCACCCCGCGGTTGAACGCGCGCAGCAGTCCGGCCACCAGCGCAGGCTCTTCGCGCAGCAGGCGTGGCGCAGCCATCACCACGCTGCCGTACAGGTCGGGCACGAACTCGGCAAAGCGCAAAAACGCACGCGGCGCGGCAAGCCGGCATCGGCTGCCACCAGTGCGCCGGTGAATGTACTGACATAGCCGAAGGCGCCCGCTGCCCGGCCGGCCAGCACCTCTTCGGCCATGCCCGCCATGCCGGACCAGGTGCCGGCGATCTGCGTTTCCGCCGGGTTCATCTTCTGGTGGTGGCACAGCGCGCCAAACGTGCGCAGCGCCACATCCGAGTCATGCCCGATCACGCGCTGACCCGCCAGTTGTCGCGGATGCTGGATCGGGCCATCCGCCGCTACCAGGATGCACGAAGGTGAAGCGTTGAACATCATGTAGACCCCACGCGGGGCGGCCTCCGGCGCTCGCGCGTTTACCTCGATCAGGGAATTGACATCGCCGTAGCCCAGATCGTAATCACTGCCCGCCATGCGCGGCGCCGCCGTATACGCCCCGGCCCCGGGAGTGAGCTGCAGCTCGATGCCTTCCGCAGCCAGATAGCCGCGGGCCTGGGCCAGCCAGAGCCACGCCTGGGGACTGGAAAAACTGGTGTTGAGCAGCATGCGCAGCCGCTTGGGCGGGCGCTGCGCCCGCGCAGGCCACGCGTGCAAAACCGTGCCGGCGGCGGCGGCAAGCCAGGTGCGGCGTGCCGCGCCGCGCCGCGAAAGTAACCCGTTCATGGCAGCACTGTAAGCCACCGCAGTGCCTGGAACCAGTCCGTAGCAATGCTTGCGGCGCTGCGTAGTTTTACTGAGCCGGACCATTCGCGCTGTTTGAGCTTGGCGGGGTGAGCCTCTAACAATAGGAAAACCGGCGGGCTTTCGGAAGTGCAGCTGACGCCGGGTGTAGCCATCAATCGCCGCTTTCGGGCCGGATGCGTCGCGATTTGCAGAAAGCCCCGCCGACTCGCACCGCAAGCACTGCCTGATGTGTGCGCTCAGATTTGCCGGGCCGGCATCTTGCCGTGTTGCGCAGGCTGCAGAGTGCCCGGCGGTTGTGCTCGCGGCGCGCCATGATCAGAATTCCCTTCGGAGGATGATAAATCCGATGTGCTTTCGGGAGGGTTGCCTGAGGCAGGGTGGCACGGTCTATCGCCGATATCGGGCAGGTGTGCGCCACGATTCGTAGAAGTGTTCTCCGAACCGCAGGCTTCGATTGACCTGCTCGGTGCGCCTAAAGCCGCGCGGTCTGCAAAGCCAACACCTTGTTGGCGACAGTTTCGGGAAACAACGAAGTTATGCGGCGCTCAGCTCCTTCGATAGCTCGGGATGCTTAACGATCAGCCGCAGCAGGCACAGAACACCGCCTGGCGGCGCGAACCGTCCTTGCTCCCAATCACGCAAGGTCGCCACGGGCGTTGCAATGCTTGCGGCGAACGCCGCTTGCGTCAGCCCGGACTTTTCCCGCGCCTGACGCACAAGGATTTGCGCAGGCGTGGTGACGCGACCAAGCCCTGCCCTCGCCTCAGCAAGCGCCTGCCGCAGATCAGGCAGCGATTCCCCGGCATCGGCTTCGATAGCCGCTGCCACCTTCTCAATGTCGACCTTCTTGCTGCCCATGTCACACCACCTTTTTGATGTCGACGGGAAGCATGTTGGCTCGCTCGGCTTTGGCATACACCGCCACCAGCAGCACCACTTCCCGCTCGGTCAGGTTGAAGTAGATCACCCGTGCACCGCCAGACTTGCCAGACCCGGCACGGCTCCAGCGAACCTTGCGCGCACCGTCTGCACCAGGAATGACGTCACCGGTCAGCGGATTGGCCGCAATCCAGTTGATGAAGGCCACCCGCTCGTCTTCTGTCCACAGCTTCTCAGCCTGCTTCTGGAAGGTTGGAGTTTCGATGACCGTACGCACGTTCGAATTGTACGGGATTTCAGTACAAACTGGCAATTCCGAATGCCAAACAATTGGTAGATTTCCGAGTCCGGTGCAACGCGGCAACAGACCCGCGCCATCCATGCGATCGATGGCGCGTCTCGGTTCGGCGCGAGCATCCCCTCCACCAACCAAGGGATGCGCTGATCGAACGCGCTCTCCGGTGCGCTCCGGGCTGACGAACCCCACCGAGGATCGTTCTTCAACTGTTCCGCAGCTGCTGCCTCCCACAACAGCCGCGGCCCACGCGCTGAGGCGATGCGCGGGGGCTGGTTGGATTCGCCGATGTGCTTGAGAATTTTCCCCACGGTGCCGGGATCGTTGATGAAGGCGATGATGCGCATCGGACCGCGGCTGATCGGGCAACGCAGTGGCAGGGCCTCATGAATGCGCGCCAGCGGCATGGCCCACAGATAGCGCGACGCGGCAGGATGGCAGGGTTCGCCGCTGCTCGCCGCAGAAGCCGGCGCTGGCGGGACGACGGCAGGGGCGAGCGCCGTCACCACCGACCGCAACGATGCATTGGGCGCGAGCACGCCATAGGTGCGATGGCGATGCGCACGAGGCGGCGGCACCAGCGCGGCGATCTTCGTGATCAGTTCCAGTGATGTGGGCACCAGCGCTGCCTGACCCGCGCCGGGCGCCGTTGTGCGCACCGGCTTGGGGTTGCGATAGACCACATGTCCGGCATCGCGTTAGTGCGGATGTTCGAGAGCCAATGGCGGTCGCACAGGTGCGAAAGGCGTTCGAGAAACGTCCGGTCGGCGCCCTCGATGCGTACCGAACCATCCACCGAGAAGCCGCCGTCGTGCGCCCAGGCGCGCATTTCGCCGGCGACATCGCGGTCGATCAGGCCGCGCTTGACGAAGGTGCGCAGAACACGGGTTCGAACGCGGGCCTGCACATCGGCAAACGCCGCCGCGTCGAGAGTGTGGGCAAGGGCCGCACGAAAGCTGACGCCCGGCGCATCGGCCGGGGCGCCGGCCGCATCGAAGACGCCGGCGACTGCACGGCACGACGCCTGGCCGACGGCACGCTGCTGCGTCTGGAATCGGTGCAAAACGCCACCGAGCAAGCCAAGTCGGCCGTCGCCGCCTCAGGGGAAGTCAGAGCGCCACACATGCGAAGCCCGCTTCGCCATCCGGGACTGGCGGGCATCGAGGTGCGCGAGCGTCCAGACCTCAGGCGCCTGCGCCGCGAGTTCACGCGGCATCGCATAGCCGCTTTGAGTATATGCAGTCACCTTTTGGGTGAATTCGGCGTTGCCGATGCGTCGATTCGCAGCACCTTCGAGCAACAACAAGTTGCCCAGCCTGAAAATAGCCTCTTCCCACTTGTCGGCCGGGATCGACGCCTCCCACGCGGATGACGGGTTCTCCGGCAATACATGCTCCACCGTCGCGGGATCGGTTTCAGGATCGCACGCCAGACCGGACGCATCGCTTTCCAGCCGCGCGAGGATGTAGCGCGCGAGCTTCCTGCTCTGACCGCGCGAACTCACCGCGAGACGTGCGAAATCCTGTTCGAAGCGTTCGTCGTCGACATACACCGGTTTGAGTAGCGTGAATACACCCGCCGGCCCATTGATGGCACCATCAAGCAACGCCTTGGCGCTGGCGTGAAAGATTGGCTCCAGGGCGTTTGTATTGCGCCCCGAGATGACGCCATACCTGAACAGGACAACGGCCACCAGTTTGAGCAGCCGCGCGAAATCGCCGCGATCCAGCTTCTCCCAGGCCGCGAACAACAACGGCGTCATCTGCCGGACGCGAAAGATATTGAACTCGCGAATGTGTTCCTTGCATTCCGGACGATCGATCCAGTACGCGTGCGTGGGGTCGGACAGCGCGGCGAAGAGTTCCGCGCGGGCTTCCAGCGCATCCATGAGCGCGAACACGCCGGCGCCATCGCGCACCCGATCGCGCACCAGCTGAAACAGGCGCTGGCTGCGCACCCGTGGCAGTTCGCATTGCAGGTGGTAGCGCAGGAAATCGGGAAAGCGCTCCTGCTGCACCGTTGCAATCAGCGCCAGCCAGCGTCGTTGCAGGGTCTGCAAGTCAGCCGGCGCGCGCAGTCTCGAAAACAGGTAGTTCTTGAGAAGATCAGTAGCCGAAAGCTCCAGCCCGCGCGCGTTCAGCGTTTCGAACACCGTGTAGGCGTTGAGTTCGTCATCCACCGCGATGCGGATGAACATAAGCTGCCGGCCGACGGTTTCCGAGACCAGCGATGCCAACGCTAGCCCGTTGTTCGCAAGCGCCGCATCTGCGCCGACAACACTTTCAAAATAGCGGAAGCAATCCCAAAGGAGCCGATTGGACTTGGGCAGACCCCGCGGGTTGAGCGGTGCGCGCAACTGCACCAGGTAGTCCTGGTAGAAGCCACCGTCGGTGCTGTTCAATGCCAGCTTGCTCGCTTCGACCAGGGAGGCCGGATCCTTCTCGCCGATGTAGCGTGCGCGCAGCGCCGTGGCCCTCTCGCGGTTCGCGTCAGCCTCGATACCTGCTTCTGCCAGGCCCACCAAGCGCTTGATGACGGCGAGCACCAGGAGACTCAAGGTGGCGAATCTCTGCTGGCCATCGATGATGGCGAACTCGCGATCCGATCTCCCCTCCACCACCAGTGCGCCCATGTAG
>JANPGJ010000327.1:0-2491 GCA_031423955.1 Burkholderiales bacterium | reverse complement strand
GTTCGCCCTCGCTCACGCTGCGGGTGACTTCATGAGGACGGAAAAAATGAGCCAGCCGTCTGCTTGGCCACGCACACTCTAAAGCCGCACAGACTCGAAAACATTTCATCCGACTGTCTTGCCGATGGCGGCGGCGACTAGGCGGCAGCGAGCCATTGTGTCGGCGAAGGCTTGTGGCGTGAGCGACTGTGCTCCGTCGCTGACGGCCTTCTTGGGATCGGGATGCACCTCAATGATCAAGCCGTCGCAACCGCAGGCGATGGCGGCGAGACACATGGGCGGAACGAGCGACGCAATGCCGGTGCCGTGGCTGGGGTCGATCACAACGGGTAGGTGAGTTTTCTCGTGCAAGTAAGGAACGGTTGCCAAGGGTAGTGTGAAGCGTGTGTGAGATTCGAAGGTGCGGATGCCACGTTCGCAAAGAATCACCTGTTGATTGCCTTGGTCCAGAACGTACTCGGCGGCCAACAGAAATTCTTCGATGGTGGCGGACGGACCGCGTTTCAGAAGCACCGGCAATCGCGTTTCACCGACCGCTTGCAGCAGGTGATAGTTCTGCATGTTGCGCGCACCAATTTGCAACACGTCGGTGTACTTGGCGACCATCTCGACATGCTGCGGCGTCATGACCTCAGTGACGATCGCCAACCCGGTAGCCATCAGTGCCTTCAGTGGCCAGGTGGTCACTGCCACCTCGACGCATTTATCGATCCGCGACATCGGCGGCACGCTGACGAATAACTACTTAGGCGAGAACTTCAAGTACTCCGGAAATTCCGTGATCGACGGCACGGTCACCGGCGTATCGCTGGTCGACGGCGCAACCACTTACTACACCATCAGCGGGCTCAGCCACAGCGCGGTCGCGGTCGCCGCCTATGTGACCGCCGGCAGTTCCTTCGGTTTGTCGAGTTTCCTGCTCGGTCTCGACGACACCGTCAACTACCAGTCGGGCATCGGCGCGGCGCTCTTCGCCTACGGCGGCAACGATAGCCTCAACGGCAACACCGGCAACGACACCCTCGACGGCGGCGCCGGCAACGACACCATGAGAGGCGGCGCCGGCAACGACGTCTACTACGTCGATGCGGCCGGTGACATCGTCGACGAGAGCGCTGGTGCCGGCGGCGCCGGCATCGATGAGGTGCACAGCCTGGTTTCGTTTTCGCTCGGCGGCGGCCTCGAGAATCTGTTTCTCGATGGCGTCGCAGGCATCGCCGGCAGCGGCAACGGCGGCGCCAACCATATCGTCGGCAACGCCGCCGGCAACGCGATCACCGGCGGCGGCGGCGATGACACCCTCGACGGCGGCAGCGGCGCCGATACCCTGACGGGCGGCAGCGGCAACGACCTCTACGTGATCGACGACGCCGGCGACAGCGTCGTCGAACCGGGCGCCGGCGTCGACAGTGTCGACAGCACGATCTCCTATGCGCTGGGCGTCGGCCTGGACAACCTGGCGCTCACCGGCAGCGGCGACATCAACGGCACCGGCAACGCGGCGGACAATCAGATCGACGGCAACCAGGGCGCCAACATCCTCGATGGCGGCGGCGGCGCCGACACCCTGGCCGGCGGCCTCGGCGACGATGTTTACGTGATCGACAGCATCGACGATGTCGCGCTCGAAGGCGCCGACGCCGGCAGCGACGAAATCCGCACGCCGTTCGCCACCACCCTTTCCGCCAACTTCGAACACCTGACCTTGACCGGCGGCGCGGATGTGTCCGGCGCCGGCAATGCAGGCGACAACCGCATCACCGGCAACAGCGGCGCCAATGCGCTCACCGGCAACGGCGGCAACGACACGCTCGATGGCGGCGCCGGCAATGACACCCTCACCGGCGGCGCCGGCAACGACACCTACGTGATCGACAGCGCGCAGGACCTGATCGTCGATGGTGGCGGCATCGACACCGTGGTGGCGTCGTTCGACGCCTACCACCTCGGCGCGGCCTTCGAACACCTGGTGCTGGCCGGCGCAGCGTTGAGTGGCTACGGCAATGCCGGCAACAACCGCATCACCGGCAATGCGCTGGGCAACCTGCTGGACGGCGGTGCTGGCGCCGACACCATGGCCGGCGGCGCGGGCGACGATGTGTACCTGGTCGATGACGCGGGCGACCTGGTGCAGGAATCCGCGAATGGCGGGTTCGACGAGGTGCGTACGCCGTTCACCACCACCTTGGCCGACAATTTCGAGGCCCTGACCCTGACCGGCGGCGCCAACCTGAATGCGACCGGCAACGCCCTTGCCAACCGCCTGGCCGGCAACAGCGGCGACAACCTGCTTGACGGCCGTGCCGGTGCCGACTCGATGTTTGGCGGGCTTGGCAACGACACCTACATGGTCGACGATCCGAACGACGTCACCGAAGACGTGGCCGATGGCGGCAACGACCTGGTGATCTCCAGCGCCGGCAGCGTGAGCATCGGCATCGGCATCGAAACCCTGGTGCTGGCGGCCGGCGCCGGCGCCGGCACCGGCAAC
>JANPGJ010000326.1:0-1764 GCA_031423955.1 Burkholderiales bacterium | reverse complement strand
CCGGCAACGCCACCGTCGCCGCCGCCGACCTCTACAAACGCGAAGCGCGCCTGGGCATCGCACTCGATGCCGGCGCGCGCACCGCGGCGGACGGCGCGATCTACACCACCGAGGCCATCGCCTTCGCGCCCGACGCCGGGTTCCTGATCGGCATCGAAGGCCTGCAAGGCCAGTTGCCGGAACGGGGAATGCTGCGCTTAGGCGGCGACGGACGCAGCGCCAGTTACACGCGCATCGATTTCCATGCGCCCACCGCACCGCTCGACCACATCACCCGCGACCGCCGCTTCCGCCTGGTATTGGCAACCCACGGCCTGTTCGGCGCGGGAGCGCTGCCTGAGCGCGTGGCGCGGCAAGAAGACGGCAGCTACCTACTCCACGGTGAAGGATTTTCCGCACGGCTGGCGTGTGCCGCCGTGCCGCGCCATGAAGTGGTGTCCGGCTGGGACCTGGCGCTGTGGCAGCCCAAGCCCGCGCAGCGCGTCGCGCCGGCGGGCAGCGTGTACTGGTTCGACCAGTTCGAAGGCGAAGCCGACAAGCTTGCCGCATGGGTCACGGCTGGGCTATGGGGCGACAATCCCGATGCCCAACGCCGTGCCGAAGGATTCAACCGCGCCTGGCTCGCCGCCTGGCCGCACACCGTTTAAACCAAGGGAGCGACAGCATGTACGAAGCGAAGCAACTGGTGTTCTACACCTGTGTCAGTCCGGTACACATGGGCGCGGGCAGCGCGGTCGGCGCGATCGACAACCCGATCCAGCGGGAAGTTCACACCGAGTATCCATTGATCGCCGGCTCGGGCTTGAAGGGCGCGGTGCGGCATCATTTCACGCGGTCGTGGGGCGGTGAAGGCAGCAAGGGATTGATCGCCCGCCTGTTCGGGCCGGAGAAGGAAGCCTCCGACCACGCTGGCGCGATCGCGTTCACCGACGCCGCGCTGGTGGCCTTTCCGGTGCGGTCCTTGAAGAACACCTACGTTTACGCGACCTGCCCGACAGCGCTTGGCCGCCTGAAACGACTGGCCGACGGCGCGGCGCCGTGGGCCGTCCCGGTGGTTGCCGAAGGCGACGCGTTGGTGGCGGGAACCGGCGCATTGTCGGACAACCGGCTGGTACTTGAAGCCTTCGATTTCGCCGGCAAGGAAGATGGTGGCGTGAAGGCGATTGCGCAGTGGCTGGCCGAGCATTCGCTGCCCGCCAGCGCCGAACACCAGTTTTTCCGTGACAAGCTGGCAGCCGATCTGGTGGTGCTGTCGGACACCGAGTTCAGCCACTTCGTCCGTCATGCCACCGTGGTCGAACCGCATGTACGAATCGACGACGCGACAGGCACGGCATCGGATGGTGGCTTGTTCTACACCGAGAACCTGCCACCCGAAACGATTCTCGTCGGACTGGTGATGGCCAGTGTCGAGCGGCGCAAGAGCGGGGCCAACTCGGACGGTTTGATGAATGCGCAACAAGTGATCGACGCTGTACTCAAAGACGACGGCAAACGCCAGGGTCTCGCCGACCGCCTGCTGCAAGTCGGCGGCGACTCCACCACCGGCCGCGGCTTGATCGTGGTTCATAGCGCATAAGGGGTGGTCATGGCACAAACACTGGATCAAAAGCGCGCCAAATTCGCCTGGGAAGCCGCGCGCAAGGCAAACGTGGATCTCAAAAATTTCAGCGACTACAAGAATCTCGCCAAAGGGGCGCCGGCGCTCATCATGGGTAACGGCCTGATGCCGGCGGTCGCGTTCTACCAGTCGCGCGGCACCAG
>JANPGJ010000325.1:0-25648 GCA_031423955.1 Burkholderiales bacterium | reverse complement strand
CCACCCTGATCGAACTTTTCACTTGGACCGAGGAAGAGTTCAACGACCGCATGCAGGGCAGTGCGATTCGGCGCATCGGTTACCGGAAATGGCTGTCCAACATCGCGATCGCGCTGGGCAACTTTTTGCACGCCGATACGGCCGATGCAGGCAGGCAGGATGCTGCGGCGATCGTCGCCGCGCTTGAAGACCGGGCAGGCAACGGTGATGACCTGGTGGGCGAAAGCGCTGCATGGGCAATCAGTCAGCGGCGGCGGAACGCAGCCGCCGCGACCGGAACATAAGGGGCTGGTCGCTTTGCCGTGCGGCCACGGCGGTCGTCAGCGGCGACGGGCCCCACCCTTCTAGTCCGCCAGATGGGCCTTGCCGGAGAAAAACACGTTTGGCTTGTTGAAACAGCACAACATCGGCGCGCACTTTGGCGCGTGGTCCTGCCGGATCCGGCTCAAGCCGATCGTTTCCACCATCCCAAATGACGCCCGGGTTCAACCGCTTGCCGTCACCTTCAGCTGGCTGCGATCGGCCTTGAGCTCCGGCCGGTTGAGTTTGGCGGCGGCTGTTGGGGTCGCTGCCGGATCGTCGCCATGGACGTCCTTCAGGGCGCCGCCCCAACCGCTGGCGGTGATGTCGAAGATGATGCCGTCAGGATCGGTGTACTTGATTTCGTAGAACGAATTGTCTTCCTTGGCGTCGCCTTTGAAGTAGGTCGCGCCATGCTTCGCGACTTCCTGCTCCGCCTCCTTGATGTCGTCCACCCAGAAGCCGAAATGGTGGACGCCCACCCAGTCCTTGCCGCGCGGCCCGGCGAATTCGTCCTTTTTGTATTTCAGGATCGCCAGGTTGATGACGCCGTCGCTGAGATAAACGCCGAGCACGAACGAGGTGTCGACCTCGCCGACCTTCTTCATGCCGAATGCATCCATGTAGAACTCCGCTGTCTTCCACGGATCCTCGACCGAAAGGGCCAGGTGGCGCAGTTTGCCGATCATTGCCTTCTCCTTCTGATGGACGCATCGCGGCATCCGTTGGTGAATCGGTGGTGCAGGTCGCGGGGTGTGCGACCCCCCGGGTGATATGTCGCAGGGGTTAAGCGGGCCTATCGTAGCGCGCTTTAGTCAGTTTCGTCGCACGTCGTGGCGGGACCGTCCGCGACGAGGTCAACGACGGTCAATAGCGACGCACCTGCTGCCTGCCCGGTCAGGCAGCTTCGGCCACGACCGGGTTGACCAGCACGCCGATCGAGGAGATCTCGACCTCCACCGTATCGCCGGGTTGCAACCACAAGGGCGGCTTGCGCGCGAAACCAACCCCTTCCGGGGTGCCGGTGGCGATCACGTCGCCCGGCGCCAGCTCGGTCCAGCCCGACACATAGGCGATGATCGCCGGCACGTCGAAAATCATGTCGTCGGTGCCCTTGCGCTGGACTTCGCGCCCGTTCACGCGGGTGACCAGGGTCAGCTTCGACGGGTCCGGAATCTGGTCGGCGCTGGCGATCCATGGGCCGAGGCCGCCGGTGGCGGGATGATTCTTGCCGGCGGTGAGCGAATGCTTGAACTGGTAGTCGCGCACCGAGCCGTCGTTGAAGCAGGTGTAGCCGAACACATGGCCGAGCGCGTCGGCGGCGGCGATGTGCCGACCGCCGCGGGCAATCACGATCGCCAGTTCACCTTCGTAGTCGAAGTCGCCCGAATGGTGCGGCCTGACCAGCGCCTGGCCGGACGCGACCAGCGTATTGGTGAAGCGGCTGAAGACCGAAGGATGCTCGGGCAGCTTGAAGCCGCCTTCGGCCGCGTGGGCACGGTAGTTGAGACCGATGCAGATGATTTTCTCGGGGTCGGTGATCGGCGGCAGCAAGGTGACCTCCGACAGGCGCAGATCCGGCTGGCCTTGCGCCGCCTCGGGTCCGGCGAGGCCGGCGGCGATCGCGGTGCGCAAGGTCGGGAAGCGCGGTCCGAGCCGGCGCCCGAGATCGATGATCGCGTCACCGGCGACGATACCGTACGAGACGCGGTCACCCGCGCGAAAGCTTGCAAGTCTCATTGTCTGTCCCCGTCCAGGCCGCTTGGCCTGATGCTGCAGCTGCAGCTGCGGTTCGCTCCGCGCAGCGCGAAAGTATAGCGGAGGAGGATTGGCGTGCGCGGCCTGCGGGTTACGCCCGCGCCCTATCTCGATCCACCGACGCGCTTGACAGAAAGTTGCCGGCCGATTTCGTCAGTAGCCTCGCGCAGGGGGTCTGGCAATGGCGTCACCAGAGATCGGAAATATGTTATGTTGTGTTATGTTATAATAAAATTTTCGCCGAAGAGACCAAAATGAACTTCAGCATCCACATGGACCCAGCCACCATGACCTTGCTTGACGAACTTGTACAGCGAGAGAAACGCAGCCGAAGTGCCGTGATCAGGGAGGCGGTGCGTGAATTGGCCAATATCAAGCAGCCGAAAAAGCGCTGGCCCTCCGGGGTTGAAGCGTTTCTTGCCAACCCGCAGCCCTTGGATGGTGAATTCGCCGGTTTCGAGGCATATCGCGCGGAACTTCCAGCATTTGATCCTGCGCGCTTCGGTACGCTGGACGAACCCGCGGCCAAGAACCGCACGTGAAAGCGCAGCGCTATCTGCTTGACACCAACGTATTGAGCAGTGTCGCGCGCGGTCGCGACCACTCGCTCATCGAGCGCTTGCGCACGACACCGATCGAGGAAATCGCCATCTCGACTTTGAGCGCGATGGAGATCGAATTCGGGCTGCTCAACAATCCGCTGATCAATGAACAACGCGGAGAACTGATGCGGCACTTGCTGCGCGAACTAACGTCGTTGCCGTTCGACAATATTGCCTCCCGGGTTGCCGCCACCGAGTTGTTGCGTTTGCGTCGCCGCGGCGCCATGATCGGCCCCTACGACCTGTTGATCGCCGCAACCGCGCTCGCCCACGGATTGACCATGGTGACCGCGAATGTCGGCGAGTTCAGGCGGATTGACGGGCTCCGGGTTGAGGACTGGTCAGTTCGCGGGCGCGATTGAAGTTGACTCGCAGCCCATGGTCGGCAAGCGGATCCACCGTTGTGACGATTGCAAGTTTGCGAGTGAGTGAATCAACCGCACGCAAGCTGTGGCGCCTCGCGATCGAGCGAAGTGCGCATTTCCGCACACGCTTAAAGCGCGTCACCCTGTTCGGCAGGATGCGCATCGATCACCGCCGGCAAGGCGAAGATGCGCTCGGCAATCGAATTGGTGATCGGAAACGCGCTCAAATCGCAATTGAAGCGTTGCGCATTGAACACCTGCGGCCCGAGGCAGATATCGGCGATAGTCGGCGTGTCGCCCAGACAGAACAGGCCATGGCGCTTCTCGTGCGCGAGCGTCTGTTCGAACGAACGCATGCCTTCAGCGATCCAGTGCGCGTACCACTCGTTGGATTGCTCCTCGGTCAGGTTCCAGCGCCCGCGCAGGTACTTGAGCACACGCACGTTGTTGAGCGGGTGGATGTCGCAGCCGATGATCTGCGACAGCATGCGCACATAGGCGCGCTCGTCGATGTCGCGCGGCATCAGCGGCGGCGCTGGATAGCGCTCTTCAAGATATTCGAGCATCGCCAGTGACTGTGCGTACAGCTTGCCCTCCTCGATCAGGGCCGGCAACAGGCCCTGCGGGTTCAAGTCCATGTACGACGGCGCACGGTGCTCAAGCTTCGGCAGGCTGACGAACTGCGGCGTGTAGTCCAGACCCTTGTAGTTGAGCGCGATGCGCAGGCGGAACGAGGTCGAGGAACGAAAGAAGGTGTAGAGGGTGCGCATGCGTGAAGCCCTTTTGGAAAAACGCTGAATAAGTCACTGGCATGCAGGATATGGAACGGAAGTACTTCTGAATTCAATCGGTTGCAGAATCGGCTTTCTCAACCTACGGGCTTATTCAGTGTTTCTTTAGTCGGCAGCCTTGTTGAGAATGTGTTCCGGCGTGCTGGAAACGATTTCAACATACTTCGGCACGAACTTCCTGCCCTCGATCAGGCCGACGAAGGCCGGCTTGATTTCCTCGGCCAGAATCTTGCGGATGCGCGCATGCTCGATGATGTCGGACCATTCGGCGATCAGGAAAAAGCGGCTCGGGTCTTCAGTGTCGCGGCACAGCACGCCGTCCTTGACCTGGGCCGACGACTTGTGCATCGGGTTGCCGTCGGAATAGTCGAATTCGTTGAAAAGTTTGATGAATTCCTCTTCGCGCCCGGGCAACACGCGGAAGTCGTAGATGTGCAGGTAGTTGCCCATGGTGGCCAGCGGGACGAGTGCCATGATGTTGCCTCCTGAAAAATGGGTTGAAAGCGGGCATTGCGAATATGCCTGGCGCAAATCAAGGGACCGCGGCAACGCGGTCGAACCCCCCGTTCGGGCCTTGCTTTTCCGGCGAATCGCTCATTATACTGACGATTATCGGGCGCCAATGCAAGCCAGCTGCCGCGAAAATCGCTATTCTCGACCTGACGGACGGTCCGTGTTGTCGAAAATCCCGGGCTCTCCGGATCAACCGTCGGTGCGCTGCCGGCGGCGTCAACTTGAATGTGTTATCGCGCCACCGGCGCCATGCGGGGAATTGCCATGAACGCACCTGAACGTCTGCCGGTCGAACCAGGCGCTTCGCTCGAAGCGCGACACGCCTGGCCGGATGCGGGCTTGAGTGTCATTCCGGACTGGGTCTATACCAGCGAGGAAATCTACGCGCGCGAAGTCGAGCGCATTTTTCACGGCCGCACCTGGAACTATGTGGCGCTCGAAGCAGAAGTGCCGACGCCCGGCAGCTACAAACGCTCGAATGTCGGCCCGACGCCGGTGGTGGTGACCCGCGCCGAAGACGGCAGCATCCATGTGATCGAGAACCGCTGCGCGCACCGCGCCGCCGAGTTCTGCCGCAGCCATCGCGGCGTGACAAAAGACTTTGTCTGCCCCTACCACCAGTGGAACTATGACCTCAAGGGCAACCTGATGGGCGTGCCGTTCCGGCGCGGGGTCGACAGGAAGGGCGGCATGCCGGCCGATTTCAATCCGGCCGAACACGGATTGAAGAAGCTCAAGGTGGCAACCCGCCGCGGCGTGGTGTTCGCGTCCTACGCCGACGACATGGAATCGCTTGAAGACTACATGGGGCCGGAGATCCTGACCGATTTCGACGCCGCCTTTGACGGCCGCAAGCTGACCATCCTGGGCTACTACCGCAACACACTGCCCGGCAACTGGAAGCTGTATCACGAGAATCTCAAGGATCCTTATCACGCCACCCTGCTGCATACATTTCTGGTGTCGTTCGGGCTCTTGGTGGCGGGCAACAAGTCGGCGATGATCTGCGACGCAAGCGGGCGCCACGGCACCATGGCATCGGCCAAGTCGGATGCGTCCAAGGTCGACAATGCCAAGAAAAAGGAAATGCGCGCCTACAAGGAAGGCATGGTGCTGGAAGACCCGCGCATGATGGATTTCGTCGAAGAGTTCGATTCGCCCTGGTCGGTGACCATGCAGACGATCTGGCCGAACCTGATCGTGCAGCGCGAGATGAATACCCTCGGCACCCGCCAGATCGTGCCCAACGGGCCAAACGAATTCACCATGGTGTGGACCATGTTCGGCTACGAAGGCGACACCGATGACATGACGCGCCACCGCATGCGCCAGGGAAACCTGATGGGCCCGTCCGGTTTTCTCGGTCTCGAAGACAACGAAGCGATCAAGTTCGTGCAGGACGGCATGCTGCGCGGCCGGCCCGGCGCGCATCTGGTGGCGCTCGACCCGGCGATTCCGACCGGCACCTCCGACACCCTGATTTCCGAAGCCGCGATCCGCGCCATGTACCAGCACTGGCGCGGCGTGATGGGGCTATAAGGCAATCATGAACGCCCCCGTCCTTATTCCAGTCTCATCCGACCGTTTCGAACTGGTCGACCAGTTGCGGCGCCGCATCGATGCCTTCCATGCCGCCTATTGCGACGCGCTCGACAACGGTCGCCTCACCGAATGGCCTTCGTATTTCACCGAAGACACGTTTTATCGCGTCATCGCGCGGGAAAACCGCGACCTCGGCCTGCCGGTGGGGCTGGTCTACTGCGAAGGCCAGGCGATGCTGCGCGACCGCGCATTCGCGCTCGGCAACACCGCCATGTATGCGCCGCGCTACCTGCGTCATTTCGTCTCCAATATCCGCATCGATGCGGTCGAGGACGGCGGCGCGCTGGTGCGCGCACGGTCGAACTATCTGCTCTATCAGGTACTGGTCGACCGTCCGACCGCGACCCTGCACCAGATGGGCGAGTATCACGACGTTTTCCGGATCGCCGACGACGGCGGCCTGTTGATCGCGTCGCGCGATTGCGTCTATGACAATGCGTTGGTCGACAATGCGCTGGTGTATCCAGTATGAGCCTGCGTCCGGCGCAACCGGTGCTGCCGTGTGCACTGCATCGTTTCGGCCGCCCGGACGCGCGCTAGAGTTCCTTGAACACGTGCAGGCCAATGCGGTCGAAGCTTTCGACCAGATGCACCAGATTGCGCATGAAGCGCTCGCGTTCGCCGACCGGCAGCGGTTCGAGCAGCCGCTCCTGGGCACGCGCCATCGACTCCTCGACCAGCGCCGTGGTGCTGCGGCCGGTGGCCGACAGCCGCGCGATGTTCATCCGCTTGTCGGTCGTGCTTTTGGCGCGGTTGACCAGGCCGCGGGTTTCGAGGCGGCGCAGCACGTCGCTGGTGGTGGTGCGGTCGAGGCCGAGTTCGGTGGCCAGCGAATTCTGGTCCATGCCCCTTGGCTTCTTGCGCAGTGCCGACAGCAACCCGTATTGCACCGGCGTCATGCGCGCGTCGCCGCACTCCTCGAAAAACAGGGCGTAATGCACCTGATTGAGCCGCCGCACCAGGTAGCCCGGGCGCGACCACAACACGCCATGCGTGGTCGGCGGCGCACTGCGTGCCGGCACCTGGCGCCGTCGCGGCTGGCGCGAACCGGGTCCGCGCTCCGGTATCTTCTTCACACTTTTTGCGGCGGCGTTCATCGCGCCGATTATAGGGTTGCCCTCGATGACTGACATCACCGGCGCCGGCATCTCCGCGCGCGCATTGCACCAGGCCGCGATTGACGGTGCGATATCCTGTGTCGACATCACGCGCGCGCATCTGGCGCGCATCGCAGCCCTCCAGCCGAGGCTCAACGCCTTCGCCGAGGTCTGCGCCGATGCCGCGCTGGCCCAGGCCGCAGCGCTCGACGCCGAGCGGGCGCGCGGCGCAGCGCCGGGTCCGCTGTTCGGCCTGCCGCTGTCGGTCAAGGACATCGTCAATACCGCCGGCGTAGCCACGCGCTGGGGCTCGCGGCTGATGCGCGACAACATCCCGAAAGAAGATGCGGTGGCGGTCGCCCGGCTGAAGGCGGCCGGCGCGATCCTGCTGGGCAAGACCACCACCACCGAATTCGCCCATTCGATGATGGGCCGCTCACCGCTGACTGGCCTCACCGTCAACCCGTGGAACGCGGCGTTCACCTGCGGCGGTTCAAGCTGCGGCGCCGGCGTCGCGGTGGCCGCCGGCATGGGAACCCTGGCGTTGTCGACCGACGCCGGGGCCTCGACCCGGCTGCCGGCGGCATTGGCCGGTGTTGCCGGCCTGAAGCCGACCCTGGGCGTGATTCCGCACAATCAGGTACCGGACGGCTTCGGCAACTTCATCCACCTGGGGCTGATGGCGCGTGACATCGACGGTCTGGCGCGCATGCTCGATGTGGCCAGCGGTGCGCACGACGCCGACCCGCATTCACTGGCGCGGCCGGCCACCGGTGCGCTGGCGGCTATCGGCGCCGGCGGTTCGCTTGCGGGCAAGCGGATCGGCGTGTTGCGCCTGGCGGGAAACCGCAAACTGGCCGCCGATGCGCTGGCCGCGCTCGAACGGGCGGCGGCGAGTTTCAGGCAGCTGGGCGCCGAACTGGTCGACATCATCTATCCGCTGGAAAATCCGGAAATCACCTGGCGTGCCTTGCAGCAAATGAACTGGGCCGCCCGTTTCGCTGCCCGCCTCGAAGAGATCCGGCCGCAGATCGACGCCAGCTACGCTCGCGGCATCGCCGAGGGCGCCGCCCTGTCCGGGCTTGAATTGCAGGGAGCGATCCAGAACCGCACCGACATCTTCCGCGCGGTGCAGGCCTGGTTTCGCAATTGCGACTTCGTGCTGTCGCCGGTGGCCAGTCGCGGCGCGCTGGCCGCCGACCATGGCGTGCTCGATCCGATCGAGATCAATGGCGAGAGCGTCGGCGACATGCGCCGTGAATGGACCCCCTACCTGTCGCTATTCGACTTGTCGGGCCATCCGGCAATTTCCTTGCCGGCCGGTGTCGATGCGAACCGGGTGCCGATCGGTGTCCAACTGGTGGCGCGCTGGCATGCCGACGCGGCCTTGTTGCATGCGGCCAGCCGCTACGAAAGCGCGGCCCCCTGGGCCGATAGCGAACCTGCGCCTGCCTGAGGCGCATCGATTCCTGATTGCCGCAGCCGCGCGGTCATTGCAAGAGCGGCTACAAACGTGGAATTCCGGCTTGGGTCGCATCTGTCGGGAAGGCGGGAAAGCCACATCAACCCAGGCCCGCGTTTCGACTGCCGGATCAAGGTGTGCCGCCGATCACATCGTTGAAACCAGCGCGCGCGATGCGCAGGCCCAGGCCCGTAATGCCGTCGGCCTGATCGACGAACCACGCCCGATCAGCGCCGATATCGGGCAGGCAAGCGCGCAACGCCCGCAGCGAGTGCGGATCACCGCCGCGTCCTGCCTTGATCTCGAGTGCTACCTTCTCGTTTCCACGATCAAGCATCAGATCGACTTCGGCACCGGCTGCGGTGCGCCAGAACCATGGCGACGATGCCGGCCGGGCAACGTGTTCGCGGCGCAGCACGTCTTCGATCACGAAACCTTCCCAACTCGCGCCGCGTGACGGATGATTGGCCAGTTCGTCGAGTGTGGAAATATTGAGCAGATGGTGCAACAAGCCGCTGTCGCGCAGGTAAACCTTTGGCGCCTTGGTCAGCCGTTTGCCGACGTTGCGAAACCAGGGTGCGAGGCGGCGCACCAGGAAGACTGATTCAAGCACGTCGACCTGTCGCTGGATGGTGTGATACGAGACACCGAGCGAAGCGCCAAGTGAAGACGCGTTGAAGAGACCGCCGTGCTGGTGCGCAAGCATGGTGAGCAAGCGGCGCATGAATACCGGGTCGGCGGTCGCGCCGTATTGAGGAAGATCGCGTTCCAGCAGCATGCGCAGGTAAGCCTCCCACCATGTACGGAAATCGCCGCGCAGCGCCGCCGGGAATCCGCCCTTTAGCCAGACGGTGCGCCAATCCATTGGCTGATGGCCGGTAAGGCTCTCGCAAGCAGTGAGCGGATCGAGATCGAAGACGGCCACGCGCCCGGCGAGTGACTCTGCGATGCCGCGCACCAGCGCGGGCTGCGCCGATCCGAGCAGGATGAAGCGCCCGTTGGCGGCGCGCTGTGCGTCGACCGCGCCACGCAGTGCCGCGAACACGTTCGGCACGGCCTGTGCCTCGTCGAGGATCAGTCCGGGTCCGCTGACTTGATCGATGGCGAACCGCGCGTCGTCGCGAAAACGCTCCGCTGTCCGAGGGTCTTCCAGATCAAGATATACGAAGTCCGGAAACGCGGCACGTGCCAGCGTGGTCTTGCCGACCTGGCGCGCTCCAAGGATGGTGACGACGGGAAACTGCGCCGCTGCGGCATGCAGAAATGGGGTGGCTAAGCGATCAAACATACCTTGTATATTAGACGCATGGCTTCTAATATACAAGGTAAAAGGTAAACACTATGCCTGTAGGCTGGCCGTCCGCGACGCGATTGGCGACAACCAAGCCTGGCGGCGGCCGGTTCGCCTGCCGGCCTTCCCGAACGCTCAGTCGTGCGCCTTCAGCGGTACCGTCTCATGCGGCATCTCGACCGCTTCGAGAAAGCGCGACACCAGGTTGTAGCCGGCGATGGTGGCGGTGAGTTCGACCGTTTCGCGCTCGTCGAAGTGCGCGCGCACGGCGCTGAAGATGGCGTCGGGCACGTGGATTTCACGAGTCATCGAATCGGTATAGGCGAGCACCGCGCGCATTTTCGGCGTGTAGACATCGCTGATGGTCCAGGCCGGCAGGGCGTCGATCTGCGCCTGGTTCATGCCTTCCTTGAGGGCGAACGGTACATGCGCCTTGTATTCATAGTCGGCGCCGTTGATCACCGCCACCCGCATGATCGCCAGTTCGCGTGATGCGCCGTCGAGTTTGGCGCGCTGGCGGATTTCGGTGAACAGGTGCAGCCAGCCGGCGGCGATGCCCGGGCTGTGGGCGAGGGTTCGGTAGAGGTTCAGGAACATGCCACCGCGCTCGGCCTTGATCTGCGAAATCAGTGGTGCCAGGTCGGGGCGTTCGGATTCTTGTACAAGGCTGATGCGCGACATCGGTGTTCCTTTGTTGATTGGGGAACATCGATTTTCGCACGATGCCGCGAGCCGGTCGGCGCGCGCCGGCGACCGATTCAGTCGACGAAAAACGGCGTCTCGCCATCGCCCTGCAGCACGATGTCGATGCGGTACGAGCGGATGCCGGCCGGCGCCTTGTCGGAGCTTGCCGCTTGCAGTATCAAGCGCGGCCGCAGGGCGACATCGGTGACCGCCGCGAACACCGGATCGGCCGCGTTCGCTGCCTCATCGGGGAAGAACAGCGTGGTGCACAGGCGCCGCATCAGGCCCGAACCGGTGATCGACAGGTTGATATGCGGCGCACGGATGGCACGCGCGACGGAATCGTCGAAGCCGCCAGGTTTGACGGTGATGAAGTCGAAATACCCGTCGGTCTCGCTGGCGCGCCGGCCCCAGCCGATGAAATGCGGATCGGCAAGCGCCGCCCGCGGGTCATTCGGATGGGCGAAACGGCCATCCGCGTCGGCCTGCCAGATCTCGATGATCGAATTCCAGCGCGGCACCCGCCCGGCCTCGTAGAGGTGGCCGAAAATGTGGATGCGTTCGCCGGCGGCAGGCGGGGCGTCCGCGGTGAGGAGGGTCAGGTCGTTGTCGCCGGGACGGAAGAAATGCGGCGGGAAAAACGGGCCGACGGTGCCGCTGGGCGTGGGGACAAGCCGGTTGGTCATCTCGCTCACACTCCGAACGGTGTCTGGCGGTGGCCGCGCACCACGATGTCATGCTCGTAGCCGACCATGTTCGGCAGCGGCATCTCGGCCATCGGCACCTGGCGCGCGATCATGCGGGCGCGGCCCCTGGGGTCGGGTACGGCATTGAGGATCAGGTCGATCTCGTTGAACGGGTCGCCGGGAAAGAACATCTGGGTCACCAGGCGGCTCATGAAGCCATCGCCGAAGATCGACATGTGAATATGCGGCGGCCGCCACCAGCGAGTCGGGTGGTTTGGATACGGATAGGCGGCCGGCTTGATGGTCAGGAATTCGTAGCGGCCGTCGCCATCGGTGGCGACCCGGCCGGAACCGACAAAGTTGGGGTCGATCGGCGCCGGATTGTTGGCGTCCATCGGATGGATGTAGCGGCCGGCGGAATTGGCGTGCCACAGTTCGATGACCGACCCGCGCACCGCCTGGCCGTCTTCATCGAGCAGGCGGCCGAACACGCGGATCAATTGCCCCATGGCGCGCGGCTGCGCCGGGTACGGATGGGCCAGATTGTTGTCGCCCGGCCTGAGTTTGGCCGCCAGGCGTGTCGGACCGGTGATTTCGGTCAAGGTCAGCGGGTGGCGAAACAACTGGTGCTTCGGCACCCGGGTCTCGGTCTCGCGGTAGTTGGCGATGGTCATCGCCGGCTGCGTCGCCTCGTCGTAGGGTTCGTAGGTGTTGGGCAGACTCACGGTGCTTCCTTCGATGGTCCCCGGGGCGGGGTGCGACCTGCAGCATACGCGGCATGCGCAGCGTCCGCGGGCAGGGCATGACATGGCCGGAAGGCGCCGCGAACTGGTTGACAATGTAAACCAATCTGGTTGATACTGTCAACCAAATGAAGGCAAGCCGATCCGCCCGCAACGGGCCCGCCGTGGTGCGACAAGGCGCCGACCCGGCCGCGCCGCGCGCGGAAATCCGCGACCTGATCTCGTTTCGCATCCACGCGGTGGCCAACCTGTTGTCGCGCGGCGCGGCGCTGCGCTACCGGCGCGAGTGTGGCGTCAGCCTGATGGAATGGCGCTCGCTGGCGCTGCTGGGCGCGCACCAGCCCTTGTCGCTCAATGAACTGGCACGCCATGCCGGCCTCGACAAGAGCCAGATGAGCCGGGTGGTCGCCGGCCTGACCGACCGTGCCCTGGTATTGCGTGGTCTGGACAGCGCCGACGGCCGCGGCGTGCGGCTATCGCTGACTCGCGCCGGGCACAAGCTCTACGAGAGCCTGATAGCATCGGCCAACCAGCGCAACGATGCGTTCGCCGCCGCGCTGTCGGCTGACGAACGGGTCATGCTCGACGACATGCTGGCGCGCCTGGCCGATCGCGCGCGCGACCTGATCCATGCCGAGCGAGCCGCCGCGCGCCCGGGAAAATCCTCAGCGGAGACCTGAATGATGGTGCAATCGATTGCAACGGCTGGGCCGGTGACCGGATCGCGCAGGCAGTTCATTGCGCAGATCGGCGCCGGCCTGCTGGCCACAGCCGCGCTTCCGATAGCGGCGCAGGAGGCCTACCCGAATCGCCCCTTGCGCCTGGTGGTGCCGTTTCCTCCGGGCGCCCTGACCGACCTGCTGGGTCGCGCCGTCGGCGAGCGTCTCGGCCGTGCGCTCGGGCAGTCGGTGGTGATCGAAAACAAGCCTGGTGCCGGCACCCTGGTCGGCGCCGAACTGGTGGCCAAGGCACCGGCCGATGGCCACACTCTGCTGATCTCGACCAGCTCGACCTTCGGCATCTCGCCGGCGCTCTACAAGACCTCGCCGATCGAGCCGCTGCGCGATTTTCAGCCGGTGTCGCTGGTCGGCACTGTCAACTTTTTCCTGATCGCCTCGAACGCGTTTCCGGCGCGGAACTTCCGCGAGATGGTCGATCTGATCAAGGCCAATCCGGGCAAGTTCAACTACGCTTCGGTCGGCAACGGCAGCGCCCACCAGTTGTTCATGGAAGACTTGAAGCAGCGCCTGGGTCTTGATGTGCAGCATGTGCCCTACAAGGGCACGTCCGGCGCGCTGGTCGACCTGATTCCCGGCAAGGTGCACATCATGTTCGCCGATGCCACTGTGGCGGTACCCAACATCCAGGCCGGTCGTGTGCAGACCTATGGCACTTCAGCGGCGCGCCAGAACACGCTGATCGCCCAGGTGCCGCCGTTGGCGCAGTTCGTCGCCGGTTTCGACTGGCAGGCATGGCAGGGTGTCTCGGTGCCGGCCGCCACACCGGCGGCGATCGTGGCGCGCTTGTCGGCGGAGATGCAGAAGTTCCAGCACACCGCGGAGTTCCGCGAAGTGCTGGCGAAGTTCGGCATGGAACCCTGGGGGCCGATCACCCCGGCGGAATTCGCCGTCTATGTGAAGAACGACATGCCGCGCTGGGCCGAAGCGGTACGCGCCAGCGGCGCCAGGGTGGACTGACCATGACTATCGACATCATTCCGATCAACGGCTTCATCGGCGCGGAGATTCGCGGCGCCGACTTGAGCATGCTTGACGACGCCGTTTTCCGGCAACTGCATGACGCGCTGGTGCAATACGAAGTCATCGTGCTGCGCGATCAGGCGCGCATGACGCTGGATCAGCAGATGGCCTTCGGCGCGCGCTTCGGGCCGCTGTCGATCCACCCGTTTTCGCCGAATCTCGACAGCAAGCCGGAGGTGATCGTGCTCGACTACTCCGCCGATCATCCGGCGGCGCGCACCGACATCTGGCATGCCGACGAAACCTTCCGCCCGAACCCGCCGATGGTCACCATGCTGCGCGCGCGCATCATCCCGGATCGCGGCGGCGACACCTGTTTTTCGAGCATGACCGCGGCCTATCGCGGCTTGTCGCAGCGCATGCAGCAACACATCCACGGGCTCGAATGCCAGCATGATTTCAAGCCGTTCCGCTCGCTGTTCAACAATACGCCCGAGCATCGACGCCGCTTGCGCGAACTGGAGGACGAGTTCCCCAATCCATGGCATCCGGTGGTGCGGGTGCATCCGGTGTCGGGCAAGCGGGCGATCTACGTCAATCCGCAGTTCTCGCTGCGCATTCGCGGCCTCAAGGATGACGAGAGCGCAGCCCTGCTCAACTTCCTGTTCCTGCAGGCGCAGGTTCCGGAGTACCAGTTGCGCGTGAAATGGCAGCCGGACACCGTGGTGGTGTGGGACAACCGCTCCTTGCAGCACTATGCGCCGCACGACTATTACCCGCAGCGTCGCAGCATGGAACGGGTCACCATCACCGGCGACATACCGGTCGGGGTCAGCGGAACGTATACGCCCGAGACCATCGCCGGCAATGGCATGGTGAACCCGACGGCGGCGCCGAAGGTGCCGCCAAAACGACAATTCGAACGGACCCTCTGATGCGGATCTGCATTTTCGGTGCCGGCGCCATCGGCGGCACCATCGGCGCGCGCCTGGCCCTGGCCGGGCACGAGGTCAGCCTGGTGGCGCGCGGTGAGCACCTGGCGGCGCTGCGTGCCGATGGGCTGACCCTGCTGCATGGCCCGACCCGGCAGGTCGTCAGGCTCGCCGCCAGTGACAATCCGGCCGATCTGGGGGCGCAGGACGCGGTGATCATCGCCCTCAAGAGCCACAGCCTGGCGGCGGCGGTGGGTGGCCTGGCGCCACTAATCGGGCCCGACACCGCGGTGGTCACCGCGATGAACGGCGTGCCCTGGTGGTTCTTCGATGACTGGGGCGGTGCGCTGGCCGGCACCGCGCTCAAGTCATGCGATGGCGATGGCCGGATCGCCGCTGCGATCGCCAGCCGGCGGGTGATCGGTGGCGTGGTGTTTCTGGCTGCCGACGTTCCTGCGCCAGGAGTGGTGCGCCACAATTCCGGCACGCGGCTGGTGCTGGGCGAACCTGCGCACCGTACGTCAATGCGGGTCGATGCCCTGGTGGCGGCGCTTGCCGGTGCCGGCTTCGAGGCTACAGCCAGCGACAACATCCGCCGCGAACTCTGGTTGAAGCTGCTAGGCAACGTCTGCTTCAATCCGGTGTCGACCCTGACCGGCGCCAGCACCGACCTGATGCTCGACGACCCTCACATGGCTGCGCTGTTCGCCGCCATGATGCGCGAAGCCATCGCGGTCGCCGCCGCACTCGGCCTGGCGATCGACGTCAATCCCGAGGCGCGCATGGCGCAGACCCGCAAACTGGGCCCGATCAAGTCCTCGATGCTGCAGGACACCGAGGCCGGTCGGCCGATCGAACTCGATGCGATCGTCGGCAGCGTGGTCGAGATCGCCGCGCAACTGGGGGTTCCAACACCGTTCATCAACGCGGTGTTCGGCACCGCGCGGGTACGCGCAGCCGTCCGCGGCTTGTATCCGAAGCCATGAAAACCCGCATCACCGAGCTGCTCGGCATCCGCCTGCCGGTCATCCAGGCCGGCATGAGCTGGGCCTCATCGAACGCGGCATTGCCGCTGGCGGTGTCAAGGGCCGGGGGGCTCGGCGTGATCGCCGCCGGACCAATGAGCCCGGACGCGTTGCGCATGGCGATTTGCGACGTGCGCGCCGGCACCGACCAGCCGTTCGCGGTCAACGTGCCGCTGTACAACCGCAATGCTGCCGCCTACCTTGATGTGGTCGAAGAGGAGCGGGTGCCGATCATCATCGCGTCCCAGGGCGGACCGCGGGACCATCTGGCGCGCTTCCATGCGGCGGGCGTCAAGTGGCTGCATGTGGTGGCCTCGCCTGCCCACGCGCAGAAGGCCGAAGACGCGGGGGTGGATGCCCTGGTGGTGGTCGGCGCCGAGGCTGGCGGCCACCCGCCGCCCGACGAGGTCGGCACCCTGGTGGTGGTGCGCGCGGTGGCGCGCGCGGCGCGGCTGCCGCTGATCGCCGGCGGTGGGGTCGCCGACGGTTACGGCATGGCGGCCCTGTTCGCGCTGGGTGCGGATGCGGTGCAGTTCGGCACCCGCTTCCTGATGACACAAGAGGCCGGCGTGCACCCTGACTACAAGGCCGCCGTGCTGGCGGCCGGCCTTGCCGACACCATGCTGGTGGGGCGCGCCGGTCTGCCAATCCGCATGCTCAGGAATTCCTTTGCCGCCCAGTATCAGGTGGCCTGGCGCGCCGGCGCCGGGACTGAAGAGCTCAACGCCCTGTTCGCCACGCGCAGCCTGAAGGACGCGGCCCGGGACGGCGACATCGAATGGGGCAAGACCGAAGCCGGCCAGAGCGCCGGGCTGATCGATGACATCCTGCCCGCCGCCACCGTGGTCGAGCGCCTGATGGCGGAGTTCGCCGCGGCGCTGTCGGAACTGAACAAGTTGCACAACTGAAAGCACTCAAGCAATGAGCGAAAAAATCGTCATAAAGGGCGCGGTGGCGATCGCTGCCAAGCCTGGCGCCGCGAGCAGGCTGGCGATGGCGTCGACCAGGCAGTCGTGTTCCCAGGTCACCGCAACGGCGTTCGCCGAGGCGTTGGAAAATGGCCGGTCCGCCAACAAGCGGATGCGGTCATTTGCGCCGGGTTTTTCACCCTGCGCGCGCAACCGCGGTCAAGGCGCGGTGCCGGCATGAAACCACTCGAAGGCATCACCATCCTCGACCTCTCGAGGGTGCTGGCATGCCCGTTCGCCAGCATGATCCTGGCCGAATTGGGAGCGTCGGTCATCAAGGTGGAGCAACCCGGGGAAGGCGACGAGACGCGTGGCTTCGAGCCGATGGTGGAAACACCGGGCGGCAGCGAGTCGGCCTATTTCATGGCTTTCAACCGGTCCAAGCGCTCGATCACGGTGAACCTGCGGGCGCCGGAAGGCCAGGCGCTGATTCGCGAACTGGCAGCCAAGGCCGACGTGCTGGTCGAGAATTTCCCGGTCGGCACCTTCAAGCGCTATGGCCTGGACTACGCATCCATCAGGGCGGTCAACCCGCGCATTGTCTACGTGTCGTGCACCGGCTTCGGGCAGACCGGCCCGTATGCCGGACGCAAGGGCTACGACACAGTGTTCCAGGCAATGGCCGGTCTGATGAGCCTGACCGGCGAGCGCGGCGGCGGCCCGGTCAAGCCGGGCTTGCCGATCGCCGACCTGAGTTCCGGCCTGTGGGTGGCGATCGGCATCCTGTCAGCCCTGCAGGGGCGCCACGCCAGTGGCACGGGTTGCCAGATCGATTTCTCCATGCTTGATGGTCAGGTGGGCCTGCTGTCACTCGCCGCCGCGCGCTATTTCGCGCTGGGCGAAGTGCCCCCGCGCCTGGGCACCGAGCATCCGGGGCGGGTGCCGTCCGCCACTTTCAGGTGCGCCGACGGCAAATGGCTGCACATCACCTGCAGCGACCAGCATTGGGCGCCCTTGATGAAGGTGCTGGGGCTTGAAGCCTGGGGCGGTGAAGCGGCGCTGCAGGACAACTCGGTGCGGGTGGCGCGGCGCGTTGAAGTGATGGACAAGCTCGGCGCGGCGATCGCGCAATGGCCGCGCGACCAACTGGGTGCCGCGTGCGACGCCGTTGGTGTGCCGGCCGGACCGGTCAATCATGTCGACGAGGTGTTCGCCGATCCCCATGTGGTGGCGCGCGGCATGCGCGAGCACTTCGAACATCCGGCCATCGGCAGTTTCGACTGCGTGCCGCTGCCCTACAAGTTTGACGGCTTCGACAACCCGCAACCTACCCGGCCGCCGCTGTTGGGTGAACACACGGCCGAAATTCTTTCCACCCTGCTGGGCAAGAGCGCGGCTGACATCGCGGCCCTGCGCACCGCCAAGGCGATCTGAGATGACAAGCACCCTGTTGCTGGACAATCACGACGGCGTCGCCACCCTGACGCTCAACCGACCCGAAGCGCGCAATGCGCTCAACAACGCCATGTGCGGCGATTTGCTGGGCGCGCTGATGGCACTCGCCGGCGACGAATCGGTGCGCCTGGTGCTGGTGCGCGCCCATGGGCCGGTGTTTTGCGCCGGCGCCGACTTGAAAGAGCGGCAGGGCATGGATGAGGATGCGGTGCGGGCGCGCCGGCTGAAGGCGTTTGCCGTCTATCACGCCATCGAGTCGCTGCCGATGCCGGCGATCGCGGTGGTCGAAGGCCCCGCGGTCGGCTCTGGCTGCGAGATCGCGGCGGCCTGCGACTTCATCGTTGCCACCGCTGGCGCGAGTTTTCGCACGCCGGAGGCGCTCTGGGGCACGGTCGGCGCCACCCAGCGCCTGCCGCGCATTCTCGGCAAGCGCCTGGCCAAGGACATGATGTTCACCGGCCGCACGCTGTCGGCGCCGGTGGCGCTCGAAGCCGGACTGGTGGCGCGCCTGGTCGCGGCAGGCGAATTGGAAAATACGCTGGTCGCGATCGCGGCCACTATCGTGAAGGCGCCGCCGGCGGCGCTGCGGCTGGCGAAATCCTGCGTCGATCGCGGACTGGAACTCGACCCCAGGGGGGCGCTGGCGACCGAATTGCTGGCGATCGAGGAGAACCTGGCGCGCAACAACTGGCGCGCCGGCATCGGCGGCTTCGGCAAGGATGCTCCATGAGCGCGTGCTGGCAACCGTGCGTGTTCCGCGCAGTGCTTGCGGCCAGCGTCGCGGCGCGCGGCGCGCGTGACGCGCTGGTGACCGACAACGCGCGCCTGACCTGGATCGAACTGCATGCGAAGTCGCTCGAAGCGGCGCGCGCGCTCTATGCGCTGGGTGTCAGGCCGGGCGACCACATCGGCATCCTGATGGGCAACAACGTGGCCTGGGTCTCGCTGTTTTTCGGCGCGGCGATGATGGGTGCGGTGACGGTGCCGGTGAACACCCGTTTCAAGGCGTCCGAACTGGCGTTTTGCCTGAAGCAGGCCGATGTAAGCGCCTTGTTCATGGCCGACCGCTTCCTCAATATCGATTTCATGGCTTACCTGCGCGAGGTCGAACCGGCAGTCGACACGGCATTGCCGGGCCAGGCGCTGCCGCTCTTGGGGCGAGTGGTGGTGATGGGTGACGATGTAGCGCCGGGAGCCTTGGCTTTTCGCGACTTCCTCGCACTGGCCGACGGCGTCGATGGTGCTGCGTTCGACGCCGCCTGCGCCGCTGTCAGTCCGGATTCCCCGTTGTTGATGCAGTTCACCTCCGGCACCACGGCCTACCCCAAGGGCGTATTGTTGACGCACCACAACATGCTGCGCAACGCCTGGTCGTCCGGCATGCGCATGGGTGTCACGGCCGACGACCGCTATTTCAACTGCCGGCCGTTCTATCATGTCGCCGGCACCACCCTCTCGTTGCTGGTGGCGCTGACCTTCGGCGCCACCCTGGTGACCCTGCCGACCTTCGAGGCCGGTGCGGCGCTGAAATTGATGGGTGTGGAGCGCTGCACCCTGACCAGCGGCAACGACACCCTGTTCCAGATGATGATGAGCCATGCCGACTTCGACCCGAACAAGTTGCACCTGCGCGGCGGTTGGGCGGCGGCCGGGCCGGCGACCATGCGGCGCATCATCGACCTGATGGGCATGCAGGCGGTATGCGCCGCCTACGGCCTGTCGGAATGCTCGCCCAATGTGGTGATCAACGACTATCGCGACCCGGAGGAGGTGCGGGTCAACGGGCGTGCGCGGCCGCACGACGGCGTATTCGTGCGCATCGCCGACCCAACGACCAATCTACCGTTGCCCGCCGGCGCCCCGGGCGAGATCCAGGTGCGCGGCTGGAATGTGATGCAGGGCTATTACAAGAACGACGATGCCAATGCCAAGGTATTCACCGCAGACGGCTGGCTGCGCACCGGTGACCTCGGAACCCTCGACGGCGACGGCCGGTTGGCGATGGTCGGGCGACTCAAGGATGTGTTTCGCGTCGGCGGCGAGAACGTGGCGCCGGCCGAAGTCGAGGAAGTGCTGCTCGGCCATGCCGCGGTGGCGACTGCCCAGGTGGTCGGCGTGCCGGATGCACGCCTGGGCGAAGTCCCGGCCGCGTATGTCACGCTCAAGGCCGGCATCGGTGCGAGCGAAGACGAACTGATCGCCTGGTGCAAGGCGCGCTGCGCGAATTTTCGCGTGCCGCGTTACCTGAAAATCGTCGCCGATTTCGAAGCCATCGGCATGACCGGCAGCGGCAAGGTGCAGAAGGTCAAGCTGCGCGAGCATGCGATGCGGGAACTTGGTCTGACCTGAGGGGGTCGACCGTTGCGCGTTGCGCGTTGCGCGTTGCGCGTTGCGCGTTGCGCGTTGCGCGTTGCGCTGCCGCCCGGTCGACGGCGGTCTGGAGCAACGATTGCACCGCATGAATCCGATTTGATCCGAGGCGGGAAGCAACATGCATGTAAAGCTTGAGCGCTGGTCGCTGCAGTTCTACCGGCTGCCCTATCGCCGCGAGATCGTCTGGGCCAACGCCGTCGAAACGGCCGGCACCTTCGCCTTGCTTACGCTCGAAGGCGACAACGGCGTCAAAGGGGTGGCCGAAGGCACCATCAAGTCCACCTGGTCCGGCGTCTCGCCGGGTTCGCTGGCGGCGATCTTCGAAGACGTGCTGATGCCCAAACTGGCGGGTATCGACATCGCATCACCATCGGCAGTGGCGACTGCACTCGCAGGCATCCCGGAAAACAAGCTGGCAAAGGGCATGCTCGACAGCGCTTCCTGGGGCCTGCACGCGGCCACCGTCGGGCAACCACTTTGGCGGCTGTGGGGTGGCGCCGCAGCAATCGACCTCACCTGGGCGATCACCCGCCAGTCTCCCTTGGCAATGGCCGGCGAGGCGGCGGCGATGTGCGCGCGCCACGGGTTTCGCACGCTCAAGGTCAAGGGCGGCCAGGGTCTCGACGTCGATCTCGCAGCCATGCGCGAAATCCGCGCTGCCGTCGGCACCGGCGTCACCCTGTATGTCGACGCCAACAGTGCCTATCCACGCAGTCAGGCGTCGGCCTATGTCAACGCCATCACCAATGCGGGTGCGGTGGTTGCCGAGGATCCTTGTCCGCTGCTGGCTGACGCCGAATTCACCGCTCTGCAGCGCGCTTCAGCGATTCCGATTCTGGTCGATCGCAGTTGTACCGCGGTCGCTGATGCGCAGGCGTTCATCGACAAGGGGGGCATCGCGCTCTCCACCAAGCCCGGGCGTATCGGCCCGTCCGAAGCGCGCGCCATCAACGACCTCGCCGCCGCGCATGGCGCCAAGGTGGCGATCGGCCTGTACGCCGAATCGGCGCTGGGCACGCTGATCAGCCTGCAACAGGCGGCTGCCCTGACACCCGCACAAACGCTGGTGGCGGCCGAGCAGACGTTCTTTCTGGAAATGGCCGATCAGGTGTTGACCGAGACCTTGTCCATCGCCGATGGCCGCATCCTGATGCCGGAAGTGGCAGATGTCTCCAGCCTGATCGACTGCGGGAAAGTCAGGCGATACGCGCTCTAGCTTCAAGCGGATCGCGACTGTCATGTTCGATCAACGCGCCGGGTGCGGGATGCTGCGCATCGAAGGACAAGCGTTGCGCGTCGCCGCTGGAGAATCGAAATGCGTTCCTGCCGGCGGTCTTGGCGAGATACATCGCGGCATCGGCATTGCTGATCAGGTCGGACGGCGTCTCGCCCTCGATCGGATAGCGGGCGATACCGATCGAGGTGCCGATCTGCACCGGTTTTTCGCCGCACACAATGGGTTCACCGAGACTTGCGACAATGCGTGCGGCGATGCGCGCCAGTTCGTCATCATTGGCCGGGTTGTCGAGCAGGATGACGAACTCGTCGCCGCCCAGGCGGGCCACGGTGTCGGTTTCCCTGACCAGCCCGTGCAAGCGCGCCGCAACCTCCTTGAGCAACGCATCGCCAGCCGCATGGCCGTAGGAGTCATTGACCGCCTTGAAGCGGTCAAGATCGAGAAACATCACCGCTACCGAGCGCTTCTCGCGCCGGGTCAGGTTGATCAGTTGGCCCAGCCGTTCGATCATCAGGGCGCGATTGGGCAGGCCGGTCAGCGGGTCGTGGAAGGCCAGGTGCCGTTTGCGTTCGTCGTCGCGCCAGCGTTCGGTGACATCGTTGAACACATGCACATGGTGCGCCGAACCGCCGTTGGCGCTGTCGATCGTGGTGATCCGCTGCCATTGGCGAAAGGCGCTGCCGTCCTTGCGGCGCGACCAGATCTCGCCTTCCCAGTGGCGTTTGGCGGCGCGGTCCTGTGCCATCGATTTTTCGATATCCGGGTCCTGAAGGTCGGGGCTCAGAAAGGCCGCGGTGCGACCGGTCGCTTCCACGGCGCTGTAGCCGGTGATGGCGGCAAATGCCGGATTGACCGACATGATCTTGCCGCCGACGTCGGTGATCATGATGCCATCCATGGTGCTGTTGAAGACGCTGGCGGTCAGCTGGATGTCGCGCTCGGCCTTCTTCAGGACTGTCACGTCGCCGGCCAGCACAAACAGGCCGACAGTGGCACCGCTGTCGTCGGTGTGCGGAACGTAGTTCGCCAGGATGTGACGGAGGCTGCCGTCCGGCTTGAGCAGTGCGCGCTCGAATTGTTGCGGCGCACCGCTCAGGGCGGCCTCGACATTGGCCCGCGTTTGCGTGAACAAGGGTTCGCCCAGCAGGTCGCGCATGTGGATGCCGATCATTTCCGCCGGCTGTCTGCCGAACCAGTCAAGATATGTCAGATTGGCGAAACGGCAGCAAAGCTCCTGGTCCCAATAGGAGACCAGGCCGGGCATCGCGTCGGTCACCGTCTTGGTGAATCGTTCGCTTTCCGCCAGCGAACGGGCATAGGCTTCGGCACGGTCACGCGCACTCAGCACTGCTGCTTCAAAGCGGCTGCGCTCACGTGCCACGAACAGGACCCAGTAGAAGGCTTCGGCGCCGTCGAATCGCCCTCTGCGGCAATTCACCATCACCGGGATATTGATCCCGCCAGTACCGCGAACTTGCAGATAGGCTTCATTGACACTGCCTTCACGCAACACTGTCGGCCAGATATGGGTCTGCAGGAATATCCTTCCGGCGGGCGGCAGCAGACTGTCAATCGGTTGCCGCAGCAAGTCACCGTGCGACCGGCCAGCCAGCGCCAGCATGGCGGCATTGCCATCGAGCATGATGCCGGTTGCATCGGTGACAAGCACCGGAACCGGCAACTCGTGGAGAAGTTCGAGGGCAGGCAAGTGGAGTCGCCGGCCCGGTCAGACTGGCCGCAGGTACTCGCGCATGGCCGCGATCACCAGCGCCGGATGGCTCATATGGCCGCAGTGGCCGCTGGCCTCCAGGATCTTCAGGCTGCTGCCGCGCAGGTTGGCATGGAGATACTCGCCTACGCCAAGTGGCGCCAGGGTGTCGTTGCGATGTTGCAGAATCAGGCTCGGGCACGTCACCTTTGGCAGATCGGCGCGGTTGTCGGCGAAAAAGGTCGCCTGCGCGAATACGCGGGCGGCCACCGGATCGGTCGAACAAAAGCTGTCCGACATTTCACCGGCCACCGCGCCGGTCGCGGCTTCCCCGGCGACTACCGGCGCCAGATGATGGGCCCAGCCCATGTAGTTCTGGTCCATCAGTGACAGCAAGCCTTCGAGGTCGCTTTGTTCGAAGCCGCCGTGATAGTCGGGCGGGTGATTGAGGAAACATGGCGACGGACCCAGCAGGATCAGGCGCTCGAACAGGGCGGGCCGGGCGATGCTTGCCAAAAGACCGATGCTGCTGCTGACCGAATGGCCGACAAAGGTCACACCGTGTTCAAGCCCCAGTGCGTCGCAGACACCCAGCATGTCCTTCGCGTACCCGTCGAGGGTGGCGTAGCGCCTGGCGTCGAATGAGGCAAGATCGGACTTGCCGCTGCCCACGTAGTCAAACAACACCTGTCGATGGGTGGCGGCGAATGCCGGCGTGATGCGGCTCCACATGTGCTGGTTGCAGCCGAAGCCGTGGGCATAGAGCAGTATCGGGCCATGATCGCCCTGCACCTGGACATTGTTGCGTTTCAGTGCGTTCATGTCTGGTTTCCAATACGCTTGGCGGGAGGTCGGTCCCGCGCTGGTCGCAAGCCCGGGAGTTGCGGCGGGCGATGGCGCCGACAGTGGATCTGGCGACGATAAATTGAGCCTTTTGATCGTACCTCCGGCGACCGCGCCGCCAAGCGGCGAAATGGCGATGCTTTGCGTGCCAGTTCAGGGCGACGCCGAATCATCCATGAGGCGCTGGTGTTGCCCGCACAGGCCGGGATGACGGTCGTTCCCTGGTTTGCATGGCGCGATCACGCGGTTGCGCAAATGCAGGAGCCCGGCAGCGCGCATGATGTCGTCGGCTACCGGGCGGCAAACCGGTGCGCAAGGCCAAGCCGGGATACGCTGCGCCGCGCGCCGCAGGTTCCGTGAACGATGTCAGCGCACCCAATCTGCGCTGCGTTTCCACAAATCGGCCGCAAGCTTGCGATCCTGGGCCACCGGACTTGGTGTTTTGCTGCGGCATTTGTCGTAGTAGAGCCCGGTCTGCTCCGCCACCTCCGGCGCGGTCGCGCAATGCAGCGTGGTGAGCGCGCCTTCTTCGGTCGAGATCATGCGCAGCTTGATCAGCCAGCGTAGCGGCGCCGGTACCGCGCGCCAGACATCCGAGGCCACCACGCCTGGATGCAGTGAATAGGTGGTGACGCCGCTGCCGGCAAGCAGGCGGCCGAGTTCGGCTGAAAACAATACGTTGGCCAGTTTCGAGGTGGCATATTCCGGAAACCCGGTGACGGCGAGTGTTCGCTGGTGCACCGCGTCCCAGTCGATGCCGGGCGATCGATAGTGCGCCCTGCTGGCGACCGTGACAATCCGCGCCGGCGCGGATTGCCTGATCCGCTCCAGCAGGAGTTGCGTGAGGAGGAAATGCCCGAGGTGATTGACCCCGAACGCGATCTCGAATCCCGATGCGGTCAGGCCGCGGGCGCCGGCCAGGCCGGCATTGTTGATCAGCAGGTGCAGGGGCAGTCCGCGCGCCAGAAAGGTCGTCGCACAGGCGCGGATCGAGGCGAAATCGGCGAGGTCCAGCGCCAGGCCTTCGACCGCTGCCTGTCCGCAAGCGGTGCGGATTTCGTCGATCACCGGTTGCGCGCGTGCTGCCGAGCGGCAGGCGATGAACACGTGCGCACCCTGCTGTGCGAGTTGCCGCGCGGTGACGCGGCCGATGCCGGTGTTGGCGCCGGTGATCAGCGCGACACGGCCGGCGAGGGGAAGGTTCTGCTGGGCTGTCATGAACGCAAGAATATCCGATCGGCACCGCGGGGCGATTTCCCTGCCCCGCGGCTGCAGATCGGGCCGGGCGCTTCCGCGAGATCAGTAGACATCAACCCTCCCCGGTCTGTGGCTGGCTTGTGCGTGCCGCCCGTATCACCGACAATCGGCCCATGCATCCCGCTCACCGCCGATCAGCGCCTTACTCAGCATGAAGATCGCCATTCTCGGTGGCGGCAATGGCGCTTACGCTGCCGCCGCCGACCTGTCCGACCAGGGCCATGAAGTGCGCTTGTGGCGGCGCGACGTGGCCGCACTGGCCGCCGCCCGAAGCGCAGGGTCGATCCACATGAAAGACGTGCGCGGGGCGCGCGAT
>JANPGJ010000324.1:0-1663 GCA_031423955.1 Burkholderiales bacterium | reverse complement strand
GCGCATCAAAGCGGTCGATCAATCCATGCAGGATCTTCTTCAATGCCTTGACGTCCTCGGGCTTGAAGCTGGCGAGCACCATCGCTTCATGTCGCTTCGCCGCCGCCAGCAGGGTGGCCACGATTTCACGGCCGCGGCGCGACTCATGGACCAGGGTCTTGCGGCCGTCGTCGGCACTGGCGCGGCGTTCCAGCAGGCCGCCGACCTCCATCCGCTGCACCAGCTTGGTCAACGTCGGCTGCTGCGTGATCACCTCCAGCGCCAGATCGCCGATAGTCAGGCCATCGCCGTCGGACAGCGTGGCCAACACCCGCCATTCGAGCGAGGTCAGCCCGGCGGCGCGCACTTCACGGTCGAATTCCTTGTAGACCACGTGGCTGGCGCGGGCCAGCAGGTAGGACAAATAGTCGTCGACGAAGGCGCCGCGGCGCGGCGGACGTTGCGCGGCCATCGATTCGGCGATCGGGGTCTGGGTCATGTTGACATTCTATGCATGTTCATATAATTTGCAAGCATGAGTTTTTTCCATGAGTCAGGTGCTGCGCCGCATGTCCGGTCCGGAGCCGGCCGCGGCGGCAATGTGCAGGTTTCGCCGCAGCCGGGGCGCGCGGCGGCGTTGCCGGCCCGCGGTGTCGTGCCGGGATGAGTGCGCCACGTACACCCAGGATCAACTGGGCGGCTGATCCCTGGACGCCCGGGCCGGAGGTCGCTGCCTTGCTCGAAGGTGTATCCGGCAACACGGTCAATGGCGTGGGTGAAACCGGGCGACGGGCGCCGCGGCAGGTTTTCTGGTCGCGCAAGCCCGAGACCCTGGTGCATGAAAAGATGCAACGCCATACCGTGAATCGTTTCAACAGCGCGCCGGCATTCGAAACCATTTATACCAAGGCTGACCGCGGGCCGCGCCTGGCCGACCCGGCGGCGCGCAAGGTCGAGAAAACCGCCGCCGAGTGGACCACGCTGCTGAAGGCCTTCGCGCTGAACCGGCCGGCGCAGCGCGCGGCCGGCAGCGAGGCGGAACTGGCCGGCATCGCCGCGCTGGACCCGTTGTGGGTTTATGAGGGCTACACGAGCGAATTGCCGCATGTGCTGGTGCTCGGCATCGCGATGGACCATGCGCGGTTGTCCGAAGTGTGCGCTCATGATGCCGACAATCTGCAGAGCCAGGTCGAGGTCGCGGACCAGTACAACCGTGGCGCGCGGGCGGCGAACGTCACCGCGCAATGGATTCGCGAACAGGGCTACCAGGCCAAGCCGCATGCCGGCCCCTGGGTCGGCTCACTGTCGCTGGTGCCGGCCGCGATTGCCGCAGGTTTTGGCGAGCTTGGAAATCACGGCTCGATCATCAATCGCGAACTGGGTTCGTCGTTCCGGCTGGCAGCGGTGGAGACCGACATGCCGCTCCTCGCCGATGCGCCGGACGTATTCGGCGCCGATGAATTCTGCAGCCGTTGCCGGGTCTGTACCGATGCCTGCCCGCCGCAGGCGATCAGCGACGAAAAAGCCGAGGTGCGCGGCGAGTGGAAATGGTGGGTCGATTTCGACAAGTGCATTCCCTATTTCAACGAAACCTATGGTTGCGGTATTTGCATCGCGGTATGCCCGTGGAGTACGCCGGGGCGTGCGCCCAGGCTGGCGGAACGTTGGGGTCTGCGCCTGAAGG
>JANPGJ010000323.1:0-3441 GCA_031423955.1 Burkholderiales bacterium | reverse complement strand
CGAGGTGGCCACGCCGATCACCGGCATGCGCAGCCTCCCGCGCGCCGCCAGCGCGTAGAGCGCCGGGAAGACCTTCTTTTTCACCAGATCGCCGGTTACCCCGAACAGCACCAGCGCATCGCTGTGGGCGGCACCGTCTGGCGCCCGGTTCATCGGTGCGCCGCCCGAGGTTTCCGCCGCAGGGCTGGCCGCATGCCGACGCCGCGCTATGCGCGCCGCGGCGACGCCGCGCCGGTGTCGCCGCCGACCCAATAGACCGGCCGCCCGTAATGCTCGTAAATCGCGATTTCACGCACCCGGTCAAGCGCCGCGGTGGAGTCGTAGGGCGGCGCCGCGCGCACCGCGGCGCGGCTCATGCGCACCGCCACGGTGGCGTCCGCCCAGCGCACTTCGCCGACCCACTGCGGCGCAACCAACACCTGGTGGCCGAGCCACCAGTTGCTGGTATCGACCACCAGGTAGCGAATCACCCAGCTATCTTCCTCGACCAGGATGGCGGCGATGTGGCCGATGTCGCCGTCGGTGGCTTCGACATGATAGCCGGTCACCGCCGCGCAACTGCGCAGGTGCGGATCATCGTCGTGGCGCTGCACCGCCTCGGCGGCCATCAGGCTTTTCGCCGCCGCCGTCTGCAAGGCCGGCGGCATCGTCTGCGCGCCCGAATAGCCCGGCATGTTCAGGTCGCGGAACGGCACTGTGCCCCACAAGCCGGGGCCGGCCCAATAGTAGGGGTAGCCGTAGTAGCTGAGGAAATTCATCTCGTGCTGGCGCGACACCGGGCGCGCGGTATCGATCTCCGGACTCATCTTCACCTGCTCCATCGAGCAGTGCACCGGCAGGGTTCGCGCCAGCCAGTCGGGGCGACCGATCGCCACCGGCGAAATCAGCACCTTGCGGCCGGACAGCCAGGCGCCGGTATCGACCACCAGATAGCGGATCACCCAGGCGTGGTCATCGAAATAGAAATCCTTGACCTGCCCGATGCTGCCGTCGCTGGCGCCGATGGTGTAGTCCTGCAGGTCGTTCAGGGTACGCAACATGGTGTGACTCCTCTTGATCGTGCTTGGCGCCGGCCGGTGGTTCGCGCATGCGGCGACGCGTCAGGTGCGCAGCCGACGCCTGGCGGGCGCCGCCGTCGCCGCCGGCCGGCCATGCGCTGCGGATCGCGCTATTTCTTGATGCTCATGTTGTTGGTGACCGCGCTGACGCCCTCCGCACCGCGCGCGACCGCGATGGCGCGGTCGATCTGCCCCTGGTTGTCGACAAAGCCGCTGAGCTGTACTTCGCCCTTGCGCGTCTGCACCGCAATGTCGAAGCTCTTGACCGTGGTGTCGGCCAGCAGGGCGCTCTTGACCCGGGTGGTCACCACGCTGTCGTCGATCTTGTTGCCTACCGTGGTGGCCGCGCCCTTCAACTCCAGCTTGTTGTCAATCGCCTTGACGCCATTGACCGCGCGCGCAACCACGATCGCGCGGTCGACCTGCGCCTGGCTGTCGACAAACCCGCTCAGCTGGACTTCGCCCTTGCGGGTCTCGACCTTGAGATCGAAGCTCTTGACCTCGGCGTCGGCGAGAAACGCGGACTTGACCGCGGTTGTCACGACGCTGTCGTCAATTTCGGTGCCGACCGTGGTGGTCGGCGCTGGCGGTACTGACGAAGCGGCGGGTTCCGGCGCCTTGCCGCAGCCGCCAAGCGCGAAGAGGCCCGCCAACGCCGCGCCTGCCAGCCAGTGTCCAAGTCGGTTTTCCATTTGAACATCACTCCGTCGAAAAGGTTTGGATCGCGGTGCCGACTGTGGGCCCTTGCGCGCGCTTGTTCCGTGCGCTGCCGCACACATCGCCGTTGCCCGCGCGCCTACTTCCTGACGTGCATCACGTGCCTGACATCGCGCACACCTTCGACCCCGCGCGCCACCCGCAGCGCGCTGTCGATCTGTGCCTGGCGATCGACCGGACCGCCGAGCACGACTTCACCCTTCAAGGTGACCACCGATATGTTGTATTGCCCGACCTGCGGATCGGCCGACAGGCCGGCCGTCACGCGGGAGGTGATATTGCGGTCTTCGGCTGGAGTCACGGCGCCGAGCGCCGGATCGGCCAGGCGGACCCGGCTCTTGATGCTTTTGACACCCGGCACCATGAATGCGATCGCCATCGCCCGGTCGACATCGGCGCGGTCGTCGACCGCACCGCCCAGTTCAATGGCGCCGTCGCGCGACTTGACCTCAAGATTGCCGGCACCGAAGCTGCCGTCGGCGCGAAACGCGGCGGTCACCGCAGCCACCAGCGTGCGATCATCGACCTCGGGTTCAAGCATTGAGTTGCCATGGCGCGGGCGCATCTCGGATTCCGGTGCGTTGCAAGCGCACAGGGAAAGCGCTGCGAGGCCTGCCAGCGCCATGCGGGTCGCAGAAGTGATCATTGCCGATTGCATGAAAGCCGCCCTTCGTGCCTGAAGTCAATATAGACAATGTCCGCCAATTGCGCATTTCGGTCTGTGCGGTTCCGAACATCGTCGCGTGCCTGCCAATGCGCGGCCGCGGATAGCGGCTCAACGTTCTACATCCGGTGCGTCGGCGGCAGCGTGGACAGCTCGCAGACTCGTGCTTCGAGCGCTTCGATGCGGTCGAGCAGCATGAACGCAAGCGCCATCGCATGGGTGTCCAGACCGAGGTCGTCGCGCAGCCGGCAGACCCGGCGCACCGTGTGCATGCAGTCGGTGGAGAACAGCCACTGCGGCTCCTGCGGATTGGCTGGGGCGAGAACGCCGTAGTCCACCAGTTCGTGCAGTTCCAGGGTACTGAGCCCGGACACCGCCGCCAATTCACCCAGCGACAGCCTTTGCCAATGCCGCAGCCAGACGTCATCGAAATAATTGAACTGCATGATCCGCCTCCAGTACGCAGTTTTTGCATGAATCCTGTCCGGCCGGATCCGCGGCGGCCAATTCGCCAGGGCGGAATTTTCCGGTCATCATCCGGAAAATTCGGTTGGTTGGCGAACATAGCGGTCGATTTCGCGGTCTATGTGCGCCAGCGTACGGAGCCGATTGCTTGGGCGCGGTATTGATGTTGTTGCCGCGGGCGGGCTTGCCTGCGGCGCTGACAACCTACCCATGAGGCTCCGACACATGAATTCGATTCTGATCACCGGCATCGCAATGGTCGCCATCGGCGCCGCCCTGCTGGGCTACGACCACTTCAGCTATTCAACGCGCGAAAACGTCCTGCAGATCGGCCCGATCACGGCGACCGCCGAGCGCACCCATACCGTCAACTTCCCGCCGATTCTCGGCTGGCTCCTGGTTGGCGGCGGCGCCTGCGTGATCGCGTTTGGCGCGTTTTCCAACAAGCGCTAGCAAAACTCTGAATAAGTCCCTGGCATGCAGGATCTGGAACGGAAGTACTTTTGAATTCGATCGTTTGCAGAAGCGGCTTTCTCA